>NZ_LIIN01000001.1 GCF_001634385.1 Rathayibacter tanaceti
CGCGGCGACCGCCGAGCTGCCCGCGGCGAGCGCCCTCGCCGTGGAGCCGGCGGCGACCACGACGGAGGCGCCGGTCCTCGCCTGGCCGTCCTACGGCTCCGGAGCGGTGGCGGCCGTCGGCATCGCCGGTGCGGAGGAGGGCGGGCTTCTCGCGCGCTACGGCTCCGACGACACTCTCCCGACCGGGAGCATCGCGAAGGTCGTCACCGCTCTGATGATCCTGGCTGCGAAGCCGATCGCGGACGGCACGGACGGCGAGACGATCACCTTCTCCACTGCCGACGTGCAGTACTACAACGAGACCCTCGCCGAGAACGGCTCGAACGCCCCGGTGACCGCGGGGCTCCAGTTGACCGAGCGGCAGGCGCTGACGGCGATGATGCTCCCCTCCGCCAACAACTACGCGAAGTCGCTCGCCGTCTGGGCCTACGGCTCCGAGGAGGCGTTCCTCGCCGCCTCGCGGACCTGGCTCGACGGTCAGGGCCTGTCGCGCACCTCCCTCGCCGACACGAGTGGACTCTCGCCCGCGACCGTGAGCACGACGGCCGAGATGGTGCGGCTCGGCGAGCTGCTGATCGGCGACCCCGTGCTCGCCGCGATCGTCGCGCTGCCGAGCGCGGTCGTCCCCGGCGTCGGGACGATCGAGAACACGAACTCGCTTCTCGGACGGTCGGGCGTCGACGGCATCAAGACGGGGACGACGGACGAGGCGGGGGCCTGCCTCCTCTTCTCAGTGGACGCGACGGTGGACGGGCAGCCGGTGACCCTGGTGGGCGTGGTGGTGGGGGCGGGCACGCATCCGCAGCTCGCCGCCGACGTGCTCACGCTGATCCCGACGGTCGAGGCAGGATTCCGCTCCGTTCCGCTGACGACAGCGGGCCAGGACTACGGCAGCCTCACGAGCGCGTGGGGCGAGACCGCGACGGCGGAGACGGCCGAGGCTCGCTCGGTGCTCGTCTGGGGAGCGGTCTCGACGACCGCCTCCGTCGCGCTCGACCCGCTCGAGGTCGTCGCCGACGGCCAGCGGGTCGGGACGGCGACCGTCCAGGTCAATGGGACGCCCTACGAGCTTCCGCTCGTCGCCGACGGCGTGATCGAGGATCCGGGCTTCGGCTGGCGCCTCGTGCACCCCGGTGAGCTCTTCGGCTAGTCGCCGTCGATCACGATCCGCACGCCGGCGGTCGCGATGTCCTCGGCGACCTGCTCCGGCGTCGCGTTGCCGGGGACCACCGGAGGGATCGCGGACGGGTCGGTGCGCCAGAGCTGAGCCGACGGCCGCTTGGCGGTGATGAAGTCGCCGGAGGACTGGTGGCGGACGCGGCGCAGGACCCACGGGACGAGGTACTCCCTGGCCCACTGGATGTCCTCCGTGCGAGCGGCGCGCCAGGTGCGGGCGGGCAGCGGCTCCGGAGCGAGAGGACGCAGGTCGTTCTCGACGGCGAGCGCCTCCAGCACCATGCGCGCGACCTCGTGGTGCCCGTGCGGATTGAGGTGCAGGCGGTCGGGGGCCCACATCCGCACGTCCTGGATCTCCTGCAGCGACCACTGGTCGGCGACGATGCAGTCGTACTGCTTGGCCAGGGCGCGGAGGTTCTCGTTGTAGATGGCGACCTTGCCGCGGATGCGCCCGAAGACGGGCGAGAAGCCACGTCGACTCCGGTGAAGAGCACGACGGTGGCACCGTTGGAGCGCAGGCGCGCCAGGCCGGACTCGAAGCGCGCGGCGATGTCGTCGGGATCGGTCCCGGGGCGGATGACGTCGTTGCCGCCCGCCGAGATGGTGATCAGATCGGGTCGCAGCTCGAGCGCGGGCTCGACCTGCTCGTCGACGATCTGCTGCAGGAGGCGGCCGCGCACGGCCAGGTTCGCGTAGGCGAAGTCGTCGTTCTGACGTCCCAGCACCTCCGCGACGCGATCGGCCCAACCGCGGTGACCGCCCGGGCTCGCGGGCTCGGGATCGCCGATGCCCTCGGTGAAGGAGTCGCCGAGGGCGACATAGCGGGACCACGGATGACGCTGTTCGACCATCCCTCCATTGTGCTCCGAGCCCGGGCACGGGTGTCACCGGGCGACACGCCGCACGTCCCGCGCAGGGTCGCGGTGGACCGTGCGCTGTCGGAGGCGTCGGCTAGATTCGGTCCACGTGAACAGTCCCTCGAGCTTCGGTCATCAGGTCGGCACCTCCGCCGCCGAGCACCTGTCCCCGTCGTTCCCTGGGCGGGCCCCGTGGGGCACGGCGAACAAGCTGCGGGCCTGGCAGGCGGAGGCTCTCGAGGCGTACTTCCAGCACGAGCCGCGGGACTTCCTCGCCGCCGCCACCCCGGGTGCGGGCAAGACGACCTTCGCGTTGCGCCTGGCCGCCGAGCTGCTGCACAACCGCACGGTCGAGCGCATCACCGTGGTCGCGCCCACCGAGCACCTCAAGCGCCAGTGGGCGGAGGCGGCGCACCGCGTCGGAATCCGCCTCGACCCCACCTTCACCAACCGGATGGGCAGGCACGCGCGGCACTTCCACGGCGTGGCCGTCACCTACGCGCAGGTAGCGGTGCGGCCGGAGCTCCACCGTGAGCTCACGCTCTCTGGGCGTTCGCTCGTGATCCTCGACGAGGTGCACCACGGCGGTGACGCGTTGAGCTGGGGGGACGCGATCCGCGAGGCCTTCGAGCCCGCGGTGCGGCGCCTCTCGCTCACCGGGACGCCCTTTCGCTCGGACACCGCCCCCATCCCGTTCGTCAACTATCTGCCCGACGAGGAGGGCATCCGCACCTCGCTCACCGACTACTCCTACGGGTACGGCCGCGCGCTCGCCGACGGCGTCGTCCGGCCCGTCCTCTTCATGGTGTACGCCGGCCAGATGCGCTGGAAGTCGAAGGCCGGCGACGAGATGGAGGCGCGGCTCGGCGAGGGCAACACCAAGGACGTCACGGCGCAGGCTTGGCGCACGGCGCTCGACCCCCGAGGAGACTGGATCCCCTCGGTGCTGCGCGCGGCGAACACACGTTTGAGCGAGGTGCGTCGTTCCGTCCCGGACGCGGGCGGGCTCGTCATCGCCACCGACCACTACTCCGCCCGGGCCTACGCCGCCATGCTCCGCGAGATCAGCGGAGAGCCCGTCACCGTCGTGCTCTCGGACGAGAAAGAGGCGAGCGACCGGATCGAGGAGTTCTCGAAGGACACCGGCCGGTGGATGGTCGCGGTGCGCATGGTGTCGGAGGGGGTGGACGTTCCGCGTCTGGCCGTGGGCGTCTACGCGACATCGGCATCGACTCCGCTGTTCTTCGCCCAGGCCGTCGGCCGCTTCGTGCGGGCCCGGCGCCGCGGCGAGACCGCCTCGATCTTCCTCCCGAACGTGCCGGGGCTGCTCGCGCTCGCGAGCTCCATGGAGCAGCAGCGCGACCATGCTCTCGACCGCAGGACGTCGGACGACGAGGAGTACCCCGAGGCCGACCTGATGGGCGACGCCGAGCGCTCCGAGAAGGCCTCGTCGGAGCTCCTCGAGGAGGGGCGCTTCGAGTCGCTCGGCTCGGCGGCGACCTTCGACCGCGTGGTCTACGAGGGCGCCGAGTTCGGCATGGAGGTCGAGGTCGAGAGCGAGGAGGAGCTCGACTTCATCGGGCTTCCCGGGCTGCTGGAGCCCGACCAGGTGCGTGAGCTGCTGCAGCACCGTCAGCAGCGCCAGGCGAAGCGGGCAGGCTCGCGTCCCGGAGCTGCGGCAGCCCCCGAGGCGAAGGAGAGCGAGATCCCCGCGCCGCTGTACCGCACGCTCAAGGAGCAGCGGAGTCTTCTGAACTCGCTGGTCGGGCTCTGGGCACGGGGGACCGGCGAGAGCCACGGGCAGGTGCACACCGAGCTGCGCCGGCTCTGCGGGGGGCCGGCTGTGGCACAGGCCAGTGTGACCCAGCTGCAGGCGCGGATCGATCTGCTCCGGCGCAGGCTCGGCTCGCACTGAACCCGCGGCGGCCTGCTCAGGCTGACCGCTAGCCGATCGAGCCGCCCCGGCGCCAGCCCTCGCCGCAGCCCACGGCTCGACCGTACTGTTCGAGCGTGACCCACCGGATCGTCCTGCCCGCCGCCCGGGCCGTGGCACGATGCGAGCGGCGGTTCCGGCCGCGGGTCGAGACCGCCGGAGGAGGGAGGCTCGATGAGCGCTGACCGTCAGGGGAATGCTCGAGAGACGCTCGCTAAGGTGGGCAGTCGGTCCGTCGTGGAGACGCCGGACCCTCACCCCCGACGTCGGGCATCCGCAGACCGCACATCGGCCTCTCCCGGATCGCCCGAGAATGATCCCCTGAGGAGTCTCGTGGAGACCTGGCCCGGAACCGCCTACCCGCTGGGCGCGACCTTCGATGGAAGCGGCACGAACTTCGCCCTGTTCAGCGAGATCGCCGAGCGCGTCGAGCTGTGCCTGTTCGACGAGGACGGCACCGAGACCCGCGTCGAGATCCTCGAGTCCGATGCCTACGTGTGGCACTGCTACCTGCCGCAGGTGCAGCCGGGTCAGCGCTACGGCTATCGGATCCACGGCCCGTACGATCCTGCGACCGGTCACCGCTGCAACCCGAACAAGCTTCTGCTCGACCCCTACGCCAAGGCCGTCTCCGGCGAGATCGACTGGGACCAATCGCTCTTCTCGTACACCTTCGGCGACCCGGACTCGACGAACGACGAGGACTCGGCGCCGCACATGATGCTCGGCGTCGTCATCAACCCGTTCTTCGACTGGGCGGGTGACCGGCGTCCGCGCACCTCCTACGACAGCACTGTGATCTACGAGGCCCACGTGAAGGGCCTCACCAAGAGCCACCCCGAGGTTCCGGAGGAGCTGCGCGGCACCTACGCGGGCGTCGCTCATCCGGCGGTCATCGACCACCTGAAGCACCTCGGCATCACGGCGATCGAGCTCATGCCGGTGCACCAGTTCGTCAACGACTCGACGCTGATCGAGAAGGGCCTCTCGAACTACTGGGGATACAACACCATCGGCTTCTTCGCGCCACAGAACACCTACGCCTCCATGGCCGATCAGGGCCATCAGGTCCAGGAGTTCAAGAGCATGGTGAAGGCCCTGCACGCGGCCGGGATCGAGGTCATCCTCGATGTGGTCTACAACCACACGGCCGAGGGCAACCATCTCGGCCCCACGCTGTCCTTCCGCGGCATCGACAATGAGGCCTACTATCGGCTCGTCGACGACGACAAGCGCTATTACATGGACTACACCGGCACCGGTAACACCCTGAACGTGCGCCACCCGCACTCGCTGCAACTGATCATGGACTCGTTGCGCTACTGGGTGACCGAGATGCGGGTCGACGGCTTCCGCTTCGACCTCGCCTCGGCTCTGGCGCGGGAGTTCTACGACGTCGACCGGCTCTCGACCTTCTTCGAGCTGGTCCAGCAGGATCCGGTGGTGTCGCAGGTGAAGCTGATCGCCGAGCCGTGGGATGTGGGACCCGGCGGCTACCAGGTCGGCAACTTCCCACCGCAGTGGACGGAGTGGAACGGGAAGTACCGCGACACCGTGCGCGACTTCTGGCGGGGCGAGCCCTCGACGCTGGGGGAGTTCGCCTCCCGGCTGACCGGCTCGGCCGATCTGTATGCGCACTCGGGCCGCTACCCTGTCGCCTCGATCAACTTCGTCACGGCTCACGACGGATTCACGCTGCGCGACCTCGTCTCGTACAACGAGAAGCACAACGATGCGAACGGCGAGGACGGGAACGACGGCGAGTCGCACAACCGCTCCTGGAACCACGGCGTCGAGGGGCCGACGGACGATCCGAGGGTGCTCGCTCTCCGGGCTCGGCAGCAGCGCAACTTCTTGGCGACCATGCTCATCTCGCAGGGCGTGCCGATGATCCTGCACGGCGACGAGCTCGGCCGCACTCAGAACGGCAACAACAACACCTATGCCCAGGACAGCGAGCTGACCTGGGTCGACTGGGCGCACGCCGACCGGCCGCTGCTGGAGTTCACGGCAGCACTGATCCGCCTGCGTGCCGAGCACCCGACCTTCCGGCGGATGCGCTTCTTCGATGGGCGACCCGTGCTGCGCGGGACCGGCGAGCCGCTGCCGGACATCGTCTGGTTCACAGCAGCGGGTACCGAGATGGCGCCCTCGGACTGGGACTCGGGGCTGGGCCGGTCGGTCGGCATCTACCTCAACGGCAACGGGATCCGCGAGCGCGATCAGCGCGGCCGGCCCGTCACGGATGACAGCTTCCTGCTGTATTTCAACGCCGACGACGTCGACGTCGAGTTCTCCATCCCGAGCGACGAGTACGCGCTGGCCTGGAGCGTCCTGGTCGACACCGCCGGCGCCGAGGCGGACTCGATCCCGCGCCCCGCCGGCGCGACCCTGACCGTCCAGGCGAAGTCGCTCGTCATCTTGCAGGAGCACAGCGCCCCCGAACCCGAGGTCGACCATTCGGTCGCCGCCTCCCTCGCCTCGCTCGCCGCGACATCGGCGATCCCGATCGTGACCTCGACGGGGCGGACCAGTCCCTCCGCCGAGTCGACCGATTCCGCGACCGCCCCCTCGACAGGAGCCTGACGTGCGTCTGCCCGCTTCCACCTACCGCCTCCAGATCCGCTCCGCGTTCGGCCTCGACGAGGCGGCGCGCGTCGCCGACTACGTGCGCACCCTCGGAGCCGACTGGCTGTACTTCTCTCCGCTGCTGCGGGCCGAGCCCGGCTCGGACCACGGCTACGACGTCGTCGATCACAGCGAGGTCGATCCGGAGCGCGGTGGTGCGGCGGGTCTGGCGACCGCAGCACGGGCGGCGAGGACCGAGGGACTCGGCGTCCTGATCGACATCGTGCCGAACCACATGGGCGTCGCGACTCCGAGCGAGAACTCGTGGTGGTGGGACCTGCTGAAGAACGGCCGGTCCTCTCGCTACGCCACGGCGTTCGACGTCGACTGGGAGGCGGGCGGCGGCAGGCTGCGCATCCCGCTCCTGGGCGACGGTGCGGCAGAGGGGGACAGCGAGAGCGAGCTCGACGCGCTCGAGGTCGTGGGAGACGAGCTCCACTACTACGAGAACCGCCTGCCCCTCGCGCCGGGAACCGCTCGGCCGGGCGACTCCGGTCGGACGGTGCACGAGCGGCAGAACTACGAGCTGGTGAACTGGCGCCGCGCCGACGCCGAACTGAACTACCGTCGCTTCTTCGCTGTCAACACCCTCGCCGCCATCGCTGTCGAACGGCCGGAGGTGTTCGACGCCTCGCACCGCGAGATCGTCCGCTGGTTCACGGAGGGACTCGCCGACGGCCTCCGAGTGGACCACCCGGACGGTCTGGCGGATCCCGGGAGATACCTCGACGACCTGTCGCGCGCCATCGGCGGTGCGCCGGTGTGGGTCGAGAAGATCCTTGAGGGAGACGAGGAGCTTCCTCCTCACTGGGCCACCGTGGGCACGACGGGGTACGACGCTCTTGCCGACATCGACCGGATCCTCGTCGATCCCTATGCCCGCCCTGTGCTCGAGGGCCTCGACGCCGAGTTGGGCGGGGGAGGACCACCGGTGGTCTGGGCCGACCTGATCCACGACACCAAGCGCGGAATCGCGGACGGCATCCTCCGCTCGGAGGTGCTGCGCCTGGCGCGGCTGCTGCCCGGGATCGAGGGGGCCGACGACGCCCTGGCGGAGCTCCTCGCGACGTATCCCGTGTATCGCAGCTACCTGCCCTACGGCGCGGAGCACCTCGAGCATGCGCGGGTCGAGGCGGTCCGTCGCCGTCCCGAGATCGCTGCCACCGTCGACGACGTCGCCGCGGCGCTCGCCGAGACGGGCTCTCCCGTGTCCGTCCGATTCCAGCAGACGTCCGGCATGGTCATGGCCAAGGGTGTCGAGGACACCGCGTTCTACCGCTTCAGCCGCCTCACGTCCCTCAACGAGGTCGGAGCGGATCCCGATGAGTTCGCGATCGACCTCGTCGAGTTCCATCGTCGTCAGGGCGTGCGCCAGGCAGCGTTCCCCGCGTCGCTCACGACCCTCTCGACGCACGACACCAAGCGCGGCGAGGACACGCGGGCCAGGATCACGGCGTTGGCCGAGGACCCGGAGGCGTGGGCGTCGACACTGCGCGACCTGCATGTCCGGGCTGGCTTCGGTGACGGCCCGGTCGAGCACCTGCTCTGGGAGGCGATCGTGGGCGCGTGGCCGGCCGCGCGCGACCGCTTGCACGCGTACGCAGAGAAGGCCTCGCGCGAGGCGGGCAGCTCGACGCGCTGGACCGCCCCCGATGAGGCGTTTGAGAAGCGGATGCACGCCGCCGTCGATGCCGCGTTCGACGAACCGGAGGTACGCCGTCTGATCGAGGAGACCGTCGAGCGCGTCTCGGCCGCGGGCTGGTCGAACGGTCTCTCGGCCAAGCTCGTGCAGATCACCGCTCCCGGCATCCCCGACGTCTATCAGGGCAGCGAGCTCTGGGAGACGTCGCTGGTCGATCCGGACAACCGCCGCGAGGTCGATTTCGACCGTCGTCGCGCTCTGCTCGAGCGGATCGACGGCGGCTGGAAGCCCGAGATCGACGCAGAAGGGGCCGCGAAGCTGCTCGTCACCTCGCGCGCCCTCCGCCTCCGCCGCGATCGCCCAGAGCTGTTCACCCGCTATGCCGCCGTTCCGGCGATCGGTCCGGCCTCTGAGCACGCCATCGCCTTCGACCGCGGCGGCGCTCTGACGCTCGCCACGCGTCTGCCCGAGGGGCTCGCCGTCGCGGGCGGATGGCGCGACACCGTGATCGTCCTCCCCGGGCACCCTGTCGAGGACGTCCTCACCGGTCGCACCTTCGCGGGCGGAGCGACTCCTGTAGCCGAGCTTCTCGTCGACTACCCCGTCGCCCTGCTCGCCCCGGTCTCCTGATCGGCCGAGCAGCCCTCTCCCCGACCCCTTCGACACCTCCTGGAGACCGCCGTGACCCGCACGACTCCCTACCGCTATGCACGTCCGGCGACCGGACCTGAGCGTTTCGACGTCTGGGCTCCCGCGGCGTCCGCCGTCGAGCTCGTCCTGGGTGCCGACTCGCCCCTGCCCATGACCCGGCTCGGTGAGGAGGGCTGGTGGCGTGCCCCCGCATCGGCTCCGGTCTCGGGCGACGTCGACTACGGGTACCGGATCGACGGCAGCGGCCCGTTCCCCGATCCGCGCTCGCGCCGCCAGCCGGAGGGCGTGCACGAGCTCTCGCGGACGTACGATCCCTCGTCGCACGAGTGGACGGATGGGCCGTGGACCGGCCGTGAACTCGCCGGCGCCGTGATCTATGAGCTGCACATCGGGACCTTCACGCCGGAAGGCACATTGGACGCTGCTGCGGGCAAGCTGGAGCACCTGCGCTCGATCGGGGTCGACTTCGTCGAGATGCTTCCGGTGAACGCGGTGAACGGGACCCACAACTGGGGTTACGACGGAGTGCTCTGGTACGCCGTCCACGAGCCGTACGGCGGACCGGAGGCCTACCAGCGCTTCGTCGACGCCGCGCACCGCGTGGGCCTCGGGGTCGTGCAGGACGTCGTGTACAACCACCTCGGACCCAGCGGGAACTACCTCCCGGAGTTCGGTCCGTACCTGAAGAGCGAGAAGGCCAACACCTGGGGCAGCTCGATCAATCTGGACGGCGACGGGTCGGATGCCGTTCGCGGCTACATCATCGACAACGCCCTGATGTGGCTGCGCGATTACCATGTGGACGCCCTGCGGCTGGATGCGGTGCACGCCCTGTCGGACGAGCGAGCGGTGCACGTGCTCGAGGAGATGGCCTCCGAGGTCTCCGTGCTCTCGGCGCGCGTGGGGCGGCCCCTCACCCTGATCGCCGAGTCGGATCTCAACGACCCACGGCTCATCACCCCGCGCGAGGCCGGCGGCTACGGTCTGGATGCGCAGTGGAGCGACGACTTCCACCACGCTGTGCACGTCGCGGTGACGGGAGAGACCACCGGGTACTACCAGGACTTCGCCCCACTGGGCGCCCTCGGCAAGGTCCTGACGAAGGGCTTCTTCCACGACGGCACCCTGTCGACGTTCCGCGGCCGTCACCACGGCCGCCCTGTCGACACCGAGCTCATGCCCACCTGGCGGCTCGTCGTCTGCAGCCAGAACCACGACCAGATCGGCAACCGGGCGATCGGGGACCGGTTGACGGCGACGCTCGACGAGGGCCGTCTGGCGATCGCCGCCGCGCTGACCCTGCTCGGACCGTTCACTCCGATGCTCTTCATGGGGGAGGAGTGGGCGGCATCGACCCCGTGGCAGTTCTTCACCTCGCACCCCGAGAAGGAACTCGGGGAGGCGACAGCGAAGGGCCGTATCGCCGAGTTCGCCAGGATGGGTTGGGACCCGGAGGTCGTGCCCGACCCCCAGGACCCCGAGACCTTCCTCCACTCTCGGCTCGACTGGTCCGAGGTCGGGGAGGGACGCCACGCCCGCGTCCTGGCCGTGTACCGCGAGCTGGCGGCGATCCGCCGCCGCTTCCCGGAGCTCACGGATCCTCGCTTCGGCTCGGTGCGGGTGGATCTCGACGAGCAGGATCGCTGGTTGACGCTCGGACGAGGTCGCGTCACTCTCGCGATCAACGTGGGCGAGGCGGCGGCGCGGGTGCCGCTGCCCGAGGTGACGGAGTCGCTCCTGGGCGTCGGTGAGTGCGCCGTGCAGCCGGGTGACACCGAGGTCGACCTCGGCGCCTCCTCGCTGCTGGTGATTCTGGGCGCCCCCGCCTGAGGTCTCACGTCTGACCGCGGAGTACTCCGTCGCGGTCAGACCCGTACTCCATCGTCGTGGACGAGCAGGAGGGCCCTCAGTGGGATGGCCCGGCGGTGGCAGGCCGCGGCGAGGTCACGCGCGAGCACGCGATCGGCCTCACCCAGGAACGCCCGACCCGGTCGTTCGAGGGCGAAGGCCAGTGAGCCGACGTCCTGGTGCGCGACGGCCTTCGCCAGCGTGGCGACGATCCGCTCGGTCTTCTCCTCGTCGGGATGCACGGGCAGCCCCTCGATCGGGTAGAGGATCGGCAGCTGCACACCCGTGCGGTCGAGGAAGATCGGCCAGAGCGCGCGGCGATAGGCCGGTCCGATCAGCGACGAGACGCGCTCGCGCAGCTCGCGATCGTTAAGGAGCGGCGCATCGAGGTGCGGGGGCGGATCGGCGCGGTCGAGGGTCGTCATGGTGTCGCTTTCTCGTGGTGCGAGTAGTCGCTTCTGGTGGGTCATCGGAAATTGCGGGACGTGGTATGCGCGCCGACCGTGAGGGTCTCGAACCGATCGGCGAGCAGATTGGTCACCCCCTCGTCGGAGCGCTCGAGGATCCCTCTGACGAGCAGGGCGGGTGCCTCGCGTGCAACGCGGCGGTGACGGTTCCATACTCCGACGGAGCAGATCACGTTGAGGATCCCGTGCTCGTCCTCGAGGTTAAGAAAGGTCACTCCGCCGGCTGTGGAGGGACGTTGACGGTGGATCACGACCCCGCCGACCTCGATCCGGGTCCCGGAGGGGGTTCCGCGGAGGTCGGCGGTCGACCGCGCTCCGCGGCGTGCGAGGGCCTCGCGCAGATGCCGCAGTGGATGGTCGTCCGGCGAGATCCCGGTGGCCCAGAAATCGAAGACGACCCGTTCCTGAGGCGAGAGCATGGGCAGCAAGGGCGGTTGGACGACGACCGTCGAGCCGGCGAGGAACTCCTCGCGATCGCCTGCAGCCGTCCCCGATTCCCAGAGCGCCTGCCTGCGCTCGAGCCCGAGCGAGTCGAAGGCTCCTGAAGCACCGAGCGCCTCGAGCTGGGCGGCGCTGGTGCCCACCCGCCGCGAGAGGTCGGCCATGCTCGAGTAGGGTCCACCGCGCTCCCGTTCTGAGACGATACGGTCGGCCAGCTCGGTGCCGATGCCCTTCACCCCCGCGAGCCCGAGTCGTATCACGAAGCCGCTGTCTCGGCGGTGGTCGTCCGTGTCGAAGTGCTCGGAGCGGTCGAAGAGCCCGGTGGGAGGCTGATCGGCGCAGAGGCACTCGTCCCTTCCGGAGGCCGCACCTCCCTGATACGGGGGCGCGCCCTCCCGCGCCTCGAGACCAGGAGGGGCCAGCGAACGGTTGATGTCGGGGGACTCGACCTCGACCCCGTGCCGTCGGGCGTCGGCGACCAGTGTGTGCGGAGCGTAGAACCCCATCGGCTGGGCCCGCAGCAGCGCTGCGGTGAAGGCTGCCGGGTAATGCAGACGGAGCCACGCGCTGGCATAGACCAGCAGGGCGAAGCTGATCGCATGGCTCTCGGCGAAACCGAAGTTGGCGAACGCCTGGATCCGCAGGTAGATGTCGTCGGCGACCTCACCCGTGATTCCGTTGCGCGCCATCCCCTCGTAGAGCCGCTCGCGCAGGCTCTCGATCTTCTCGGTCCCGCGCTTGGAGCCCATCGCGCGTCGCAGCAGGTCTGCGTCCTCCGCCGTGCAGTCGCCGACCGACACAGCGACCTGCATGAGCTGCTCCTGGAAGAGCGGGACACCCAGGGTGCGCTTGAGCGGAGTGACGAGCAGCGGGTGCTGGTAGGTGACCGGTTCCTCGCCGAGCTTGCGTCGGATGTAGGGGTGGACTGCTCCGCCCTGGATCGGCCCGGGCCGGATGAGGGCGACCTCGATCACCAGATCGTAGAAGCGCCTCGGCTGCAGACGGGGGAGCGTGCCCATCTGGGCGCGGCTCTCGACCTGGAACACTCCGATGGAGTCGGCGCGGCAGAGTTGGTCGTAGACGCCCTTCTCCTCCCTCGGGATCGTCGAGAGGTCCCACTTCTCACCGACGTGCTCGGCGACGAGATCGAAGGTGTACTGCAGCGCCGCGAGCATCCCGAGCCCGAGCAGGTCGAACTTGACCAGGCCCATCCAGGCGCAGTCGTCCTTGTCCCATTGGAGGACCGTCCGGTTCTCCATCCGCGCGGGTTCGATGGGGCAGACCTCGCCCACCGGGCGCTCGGTGAGCACCATCCCGCCGGAGTGGATGCCCAGGTGTCGAGGGGTCCCGAGCACCCGGGTGGTCAGCGAGACGACGTCCTCGGGCATGTCGTGGTCGGTGCTCTCGGTGATCGAGCCCCAGCGTTCGACCTGCTTCGACCAGCCGTCCTGCTGCCCGGCGCTGTAGCCGAGAGCCTTGGCCATGTCGCGCACGGCGAACTTGGGGCGGTAGGTGATGACGTTGGCCACCTGGGCTGCGTTCAAGCGTCCGTACGTGCGGTAGACGTACTGGATCACCTCCTCGCGCCGCTCGGAATCGAAGTCGATGTCGATGTCGGGCTCCTCGTCGCGGATGCTGGAGAGGAAACGCTCGAACGGTAGGTCGTAGAAGATCGAGTCGACCGCGGTGATCCCGAGCACGTAGCAGACAGCCGAGTTCGCTGCAGAGCCGCGGCCCTGGCAGAGGATGCCGTTGCGCTTGGCGTACTGGACGATGTCGTGCACGATCAGGAAGTAGCCGGGGAAGTCCTTCTCCTCGATCACCGCGAGCTCCTTGTCGAGCCTGGCGAGGACCTCGGGGTCGTCGCGCGAGTACTTGGTGGGCACCGCTTCCCGGACGAGGGCGCGCAGCCAGCTCATCGAGGTGTGGCCCTCGGGAACCTCCTGGCGGGGTAGACGCGGCCGCACCCGGCCGAGTTCGAAGGCGATCTCGTCGGCGACGAGGACGGTGTTCTCGACGGCGCCCGGATAGCGGGCGAAGCGCTCGGCCATCTCGGCTCCCGAGCGCAGGTGCGCGCCGCCGGCCGCGGGCAGCCAGCCGTCCATCTCGTCGAGGCTCCGTCGCGCCCGGACCGCGGTGAGCGCCGTCTGCAGAGGTCGCTCCTCCGGGCGGGCGTAGTGCACGTTCCCGGTGGCCACCGGCCGCAGCCGGAGGCGCTCGGCGATCCCCATCAGCAGGTCGTTGTACCGCGAGGCGAGCGGATCACCGTGGTCGTAGAGCTCGACGAGGACGTTGCGTGCTCCGAAGAGCCTGACGAGTTCGCGGATCTCTCGCTCCGCGGCTGCTTCGCCTGAGGCGGCGAGGGCCTGGCGGACGGCTCCCTTCCGGCAGCCCGTGAGGACGATCCAGTGCCCCTCGGCCGCTCGGCCGAGCTCCTCGAGATCGTAGCTCGGCTTGCCCTTTTCGGCACCGGCGAGCTGAGCCGCCGTGATGGCGCGGGCGAGGCGGTGGTAGCCCGCCTCGCGACGGGCGAGGACCAGCAGGTGCGACCCTTCCGGATCGGCGACGCCGTTCTGTGGTGCTGTGAGTCCGAGCGAGAGCTCGGCACCGAAGGCCGTGCGCACGCCCTGGCCCTGTGCGGCCTCGGCCATCCTGACGATGCCGTAGAGCCCGTCGTGGTCGGTGAGGGTGAGGGTGTCGATGCCGAGCCTGACCGCCTCCTCGACCAGATGTTCGGGCCTGCTGGCACCATCGAGGAAGCTGAAGTGGGAGTGGGCGTGCAGCTCGGCGTAGGGCACACTCCGCACCGGTGGCCGGACGTCGTCGCCGGGGACGTAGGCGGGACGCTTGTGCGACCATGCGGGGCTGTCGCCGCCGTCGCCGCGGACGATCGTGCCGTCGGCGCGGCGGCCGCTGGAGAGGCGTCGCTCGAACTCCGACCACGGGATCGGCGGATTGTTCCAGCCCATAGGGGCTCCTTCGGTACTCGGGACGTGCAGTGCGCAAGGGGTGCGCGAGGGATGGTGCCCCATGTCGGATCGTGTTCCGTGCGGGGCATATCAGGTGCGGGCTCAGTCGTAGCGGGCTTCGGCCGCCCACTGCCCGTCGAGGCAGAGCAGCAGCCAGGCGACTCCCGCGGAATCGACCACCTGGAAGCGGTCGTAGCGGACTGCGGTGCGCGGATCCCACCACCGTTCGTCGATCGGCCAGGGTCCTGCCCAGCCCGCCACCGCCTCGAGACGGCTTCGGGAGGTGCCCGGAGCGAAGTAGGCGAGCGCGGCAGTGAGAGCGCCTCGCTCATCGACCGAGACGGGTTCGCCCTGCGGCCCGCGCACCACGACGGCAGCGGGCTCGGCGAAGACGGTCGGTGGTAGCGGCGGCGGCAGCGACCCGGGCCACGGTAGGCCCAGGGGCCGCGCATCACCGGGTTCGCGGTCGACCCAGGGGATCAGGTGCTGGCGATCGCGCAGCGCTCGTCCTCCTCCGATCGATGCGGTCATCACGGCCTCGTGCCCGAGCATGCTCTGCACGCGGCTGAGCCCGTGATGCACGCGCTCCTCGGGAGCAGTGCCCCACAGACCCTGCTCGTGGTGCCCGATCGCGTCGACGGACTCGGGTTCGACGCAGAGCCGTGCGATCGGAGCACCGAGCCCGGTGTCGATCGCTCCGCTGCCCTGCAGCTGCCAGCGGACGCGGTCGAGAAC
Organism: Rathayibacter tanaceti; assembly: GCF_001634385.1. Taxonomy (GTDB): domain Bacteria; phylum Actinomycetota; class Actinomycetes; order Actinomycetales; family Microbacteriaceae; genus Rathayibacter; species Rathayibacter tanaceti. Next base: position 15,348 of record NZ_LIIN01000001.1, read on the forward strand.
GTCACCCGGGCTGAACCAGCGCGGGTGCAGCCAGCTCCGCGACGAGATCTCACCGCGTTCGCTGACGACCTCGATGCGGATCGCGGTCGCGACCAGCTGCGCCCGGGTGAGCCCGGCGACGAACTCCTCGGCGGGGACGCGGAAGGCGAAGGCGGCCTGATCGATGCGGTCCAGGGGCGGCTCGAACTCCATCGCGCGGTCGAGCCGCTCAGGTGGCAGCCTCGGCACCACCGTCGCTGTCTCACCCCCGGCGGCGAGCTGGTGGGCCCGGGCCCCGTCGGGACCGAAGCGAGCCGCGACGTCTTCCCGGGGAAGAGCCGCGAAGGCGCCCAGGGTGCGCACGCCGAGCTTGCGCAGCAGGGCCACGAGGCCGTCTCCGCGGGCCGGCACCCGAGACGGAGCGGCGACGGCCTCGGTTTCGAGCGCGTCGAGGGGGAGAGGGGAGAGGAACGCCGCAGCCGCTCCCTGCGGGACGATCGTCACCGGACGACCGGAGTGCTTGGCGGCGAGCTCGGAGGCGAAGAGTCCGTCGGCGATGCCGATCCGCACGTCGAGAAGGCCCCGTTCTGCCAGCCTCTGCAGGATGGCCTCGGCGGCTGACTGTTCACTGCCGTAGTAGCGCCGGGGACCCCTGGCGCGGAGGGCGCAGAGACCAGGACGGATCAGCTGCACCCCCGGGGTGATCTCTTCGAGCGCCTGCATGAGCGGTTCGAACGCCCGGTGGTCGAGCACCGGGTCGTACGGCAGCACCGTCAGACCGGTGCAGCGGGACTGCGCTTCACGGATCCGCATCCCCCGACGCACTCCTTCTGCCCGGGCCGCGGGGGAGGAGGCGAAGACGAGGCTCTTCTCGGAGAGGACCAGCGGCTCCTCTGCGCCGAGTCTCGCCTCGGCAGCCGCCGCGAGGAGGGGCCAGTCCGGGCACCAGACGAGGATCGTCCGGCGCAGCTCGGGTGCGCTCGTCATCTCAGACCGCCCGTTCGTGCAGACGGGCGTGCTCGCCAGGGTGCCGAAGACCTGCTCGACGCCGGGCATGCTCATCCTCACGGTGCGCACCCGTGTGCCGGCACGGCCGACGACATCGACCATCGCCTCCCGCGAGCGGAGGTAGCCGTGTCCGCGCCCAGACCCTCCCAGCGGCTGCTGCGGATGCTCAGCCTGGCCTCGGCCTGCGGCCACTCGCCGAGGACCACGAGTGCCGCGCCGCGTTGGCGCAGCCGTGCTCCGAGCCGGGACACATCGGCCGACGAGACGGAGGCGGGCGGACGCGTGAGCACCACGGTGAGCACGTCGACCAGCGCGGCGGTGACGGTCAGCCAGTGCTCGGCGGGCGAGGGCACGAGAACGAGCCGTTCGAGGTCGATGCCCATGCCCGCTGCCGCCTCGGCACCGAACTCCGGCACACCGACGACTCCGCACCAGGAGCCCTCGGACGAGGGGCCGGCGAGCAGGCCCATCGCCAGGCTCATGGATCCCTCGACCGAGTAGGCAGCGCCCTGCTTGAGCGAACCGCCGGGAAGCACCGAGGAGAAAGCGGGCAGCGTGGCGAGGCCCGTGGTCTCGAGCCTCGTCACCTGCATGTCCCGGATCCGTGACTGCAGCTCCTTCACCGACGCGAGCTGCCGCAGGAGGGGTTCTGCGACCTCGGCCGTCTCCGTGGAGACAGGGGTGGAAGGGGGGCTCATCTGCCCATATTCGAACATGTGTTCGAGTATGTCAATCGCTACCGACATCCGCCGAGGGTCCCGCGGAGGGAGGGGAGAACGCTTCGGAGGGGCCGCCTGTGGAGGAGCCTCCGCGCCACTGGTGAAAGCGCTTCCGCGCAGTCTGCCACCCTCCTCCGACACGGCCAGGGCGGGCGCCGACAGCCGCGTCACCGAGCCGAGCCGCCCCTGTCGCCGCCTCTAGCATGGGAGCCATGCCCGACGCCCTGACCGACCCTGCCGACCTCGACGTCACCGCTCCCGACGCACCGGCCGCACCGCGTCGACGCACCCTCGTGGTCAAGATGGGCTCCAGCTCGGTCACCAAGCAGTCCGGCCCCGATCCCGTGCTTCTGGCCAGCGCCCTCGAGAGCGCTTTCGCCGCCAGGACTCTGGGCTGGGACGTCGTGCTCGTCTCCTCGGGCGCCGTCTCCTCCGGTCGGGCGCTCTTCGCTCGCTCCCAGGACGAGCCGATCAGCCCGCGTCTGGCCGCCGCCGTCGGTCAGACCGTGCTCATGGGGTTCTACCGCTCGGTCGCCGAGCTCTCTGGCTCACTGGTCGCGCAGATCCTGATCGGCGAGTCCGATCTGGCCTCACCCGGGCAGATGTCGCACGTCGCGGAAGCGATCCGCAACGCTCTCGACGCAGGCGTCGTGCCGGTGGTCAACGGCAACGACACCATCGACTCCGCCGGTTCGGACAATGACGGTGTCGCAGGAGGCCTGGCCATGCTCCTCGGTGCAGATCTGCTCCTTCTGCTGACCGATGTGCCCGGCGTTTTCGCGGGCAGCATCGCCGAGGGGGTGCATCTCGATGAGCTGGGCATCGCGGAGCTGCGCCGGATCGGGGTGCAGAAGGGCGGCACCGGTCGTGGCGGGATCCGCTCGAAGCTGCGCGCCGCTGAGCTCGCAGCGCACAACGGCGTCTCGACCAGGATCGCCGGATCGCGCACCCCCGACGTCATCCTCGGCGCTCTGGAGGGCCCCGGCCCGGGGACGCTCGTGCGCGCCGTTCATGCGCATCCTCCGATCGAGCAGCGCTGGATCTCGGGGGTCGCCACCGCGCGGGGCCGTGTCGAGATCAATCTCGAGGCCGAGCGGAGCATCGCCGCGGGATCGAGCCTGTTCGCCTCCGGCATCAAGCGCGTCTCGGGCGATTTCGGCGGCGGCGACGTCATCGAGGTCCGCGCGCTGGGCGGCGAACTCCTCGCGCGCGGCGTCTCGCGCGTCTCCTCCCGCCTGCTGACCCTGGTCAGGGCGCTCCGGGTCGACGAGATCGCCCGGGTCTTCGTGGCCGTCCTGGGCCATGCCGCCTCCGCGGCGGCCGACCCCACTGCCGATCCGGAGCAGCGCCCGCAGCTGACCCGCGCGATCGAGTACGCCCGAGCTCTGTCCTCCGAGCACGCCCGCGCCGTCGCGATGGAGATCGTCTCCCTCTTCCCCGCCGAGAGCATCACCGCTCTGCTGGGCCAGGCTTCGGAAGAACGCAGTCTGGTCGAGCGCTACACCCGTCTCGTGCGCACTCTCGCCATCGTCGAGAACGAGGACCTCGCTGTTCTCCGGTCCTGATCGAGGAAGGGGGTGTCACCTGATCGTGCGTTTCGCGCCGCCGCGTCATGATCGCCGATCCCGCACGTCTCTCTGATGAAGGTGCCGATGATGGGCGCCCCGACGAAACGGATGATGATGAGCGTCCCCGCATTCACCGCTGGCCACACCTCCCAGTACCACATCTCGGTCGAGAGCTTCGAGTCCGAGCGCCTCGCGCGTCGGCTCGCGCTTCTCGAGGAATCGATCGCCCAGGGCGAGCGTGCTCTGCGCGGCCGGATCGACCCGAGCACCGGCCAGGTGATCCCCGGCGCCTGCGGCGGCCACCGTGCGCAGCTGCTCAGCAACCTCACGACCGAGCGAGCGCTGGCCGAGCGGATCCGAAGCATGATGACCGCGCGGGGCTGAGGGGTGCGCGCGGCACGATGGGGCCATGGGCGCCATCGCCGTCGCCGGTCTCGCCCAGCACTTCCATCCCGCCGAGCGCGGAACGGTCCGCCTCGAGATCCGGCGCGAATCGCGCTCGCGGCCGCAGGCGCTGTCCGAGGTCAGCGTCCTGCACGCGCGGATGCGCGAGGAGGCGGCGGCCGAGCGGGCCTCGGGCGTCGCCACCTGGTGGTCCGCCGACCAGGTCTCCGTCTCGATGGTCCGCCGGTTCCTCAAGGACTCCGATGTCGCGCAGCTGTTCCCTGTCGCGGCCGCCGGAGTGCGGGTGAAGTACCGCGATGTCGCAGCTCTCGGGCAGTGGGTCGGGTCGATCGCGGAGGTCCCGGGGGTCCAGGTCTCCGGAGTCGACTGGGACGTCACGGCCGCTCGACGAGCGAGCATCGAGCGCGATGTCCGCATGGCCGCCGTGCGCGATGCCCGGGAGCGAGCGGAGGCCTACGCCGCAGCCCTCGGGCGCCCCGACGTGCGCCTGCTGGCTCTCTTCGAGCCCGGCCTGCGCCCGAACACGCGCATCGAGGGGGGCCGGCGCTGATGAGCCGCACCGCGACGTTCGGTTCGTCGGAGGAGTCGCTCGCCCTCAAGCCGGAGGACATCGAGGTCACCGCCTCGCTCTCCGTGGACTTCGACGCCTCCTGAGTCCGGTGCGGTGTCCAGGGCGGTGCGGTGTCCACGGTGGTGCGGTACCGCTGCATCCCCACGAGTGTCGATCGCTCCTCGACGCGTTCTGCCGCTGACCTTCAGGCCCGTCGTCGACGCCGGTCGCCCCACCATTGCGGAGCGACCGGGGAATACCGCCGACCGGTCGGACGCTGAACGGAGCATGGTCTCGCGCATCGGCTTCCTCTCCTTCGGTCACTACCAGTCGGTGCCCGGGTCGATGACGCACACCGCGCGAGACGTCCTGCTCCAGACGGTCGAACTCGCCGAGGCGGCCGAAGAGATCGGGCTCGACGGCGCCTACGTCCGCGTCCACCACTTCGCGCCGCAGCTGGCGTCGCCGTTCCCACTGCTGGCGGCCATCGCCGCACGCACGCGCCGCATCGAGATCGGCACCGGCGTGATCGACATGCGCTACGAGAACCCGCTCTACATGGCGGAGGAGGCGGCCGCGACCGACCTGCTCTCGGGCGGCAGGCTCGAACTCGGAGTCAGCAGGGGATCGCCCGAGACCGCGCTGCGCGGCTCGGAGGCCTTCGGCTTCGTCCCTCCCGAGGGAATGACCGACGCCGATCTCGCCCGACACAAGGTGCAGCTCTTCCGTGAGGCGCTCGCAGGCGCACCGGTCGCTCAGTCCGACCCCGCGATGACGGGCCAGTCGGTCCCGCTCTCGATCGAGCCGCGCTCGCCCGGTCTCGAGAACCGCATCTGGTGGGGCGCCGGCAGTTTCGCCACCGCCCGCTGGGCGGCGGAGCAGGGCATGAACCTCCAGTCCTCCACCCTTCTGCTCGAGGAGGAGGGCATCCCCTTCGACGAGCTCCAGGCGCGTCAGATCCGCGAGTACCGGTCGGCGTGGGAGGAGGCGGGCTGGGACCGCACTCCTCGCGTCTCCGTCTCGCGCAGCGTCCTGCCGATCACGAGCGACCTCGACCGCCTCTACTTCGGCGGCCGCGGCGAACGCGACCAGATCACCTCCCTCGAGGGCGTGCGCGCACGCTTCGGCCGCAGCTTCACGGGCGAGCCCGATGTCCTCGCCGCGGAGCTCGCGGGGGACGTCGCCGTCCAGGAGGCGGACACCCTGCTGCTGACCGTCCCCAACCAGCTCGGCGTTGAGTACACGCCCGGCTCCTGCGCACCGTTGCGGACTCCATCGCGCCGGCGCTGGGCTGGGCCCCGGCGACAGTGACTCGGGCAGCGTAGCTGCGGCGCGCGGCGATCGATCGCGACGGCCAGTGGCTCGGCCTGACTCAGGGGCGTCGCGCTGCTGTGGAACGAGCCGCGAGCATGCGCAGAACGTCCGAGGGGTGAGCCTCCGGATCGGTGATGTCGTCGATGCGGTGCGCGACCACGCCCTCGTCGAGGATCAGAGTGCAGCGCTGATACAGCGTGCGTCCCTCGACCTCGATCGTGTTGAGCACATCCCGCAGGTGCAGCTCCTCGTCGGACACGAGCGGATACCCCAGGTGCAGACGGGCGTGCGCCTCGCGCTGCTCCTCCGGCGACTGACTCGACAGGCCGATGACGCGGACGTCCAGTGCACCGAAGTCCGCGGCGAGATCGCGGAAGGAGCGCGACTCCGCGGTGCAGCCGCGCGCGCCGGGGATCTCGTCCCACCCCGCCGGCGCACCCTCCGGCGGACTGATGCGCGGGTGCACGAACACGACGACCGTTCCCCTCTCGTCCGCGAGCACCGTCGATCCGCCGTCGGTCGAGGCGAGCGGGTGGCGCGGGAGGATCAGCACGGGCCGATGCTATCGGCGCTCGAGCGTCGCGGTCGTCGTGCGCCGCTGACGTCGCATCTCCTCGGACGCGCCGCGTTCTGCTGCCGGGCCAGTCGGTCGATGTCGGGAACGCCGTTCAGAGCGACCCGCAGGAAACGAGTGCGCCGCGAGCGGGCATAGTCGAGGCATGACCCACCCGGACCTGGTCGTCCTGACGCCGGCCGCGCGCGCGATCGTCGCCGCCGTCGTCCGAGCGGGCGGGCACCCCCTGATCGTCGGCGGAGCCGTCCGAGATGCGCTGACGGGGGCTGATCACGACGGCACCGTCGCCATCCAGACGCTCGGCCCCCTGGACGTCCGGCAGCTCGTCGGCGCCCTTCAGGCCGTCGGCCGAGTGGACGAACCCGGCGAGTCCTCGGGTGCCGTCATCGTGCACGCGCCCGGCGGGGACGTGGAGGTGCGCCTGCCGCGGCGCGCTTCCTCCAACCGACACCGAGCGACGTCTCAGCGCCTCGACGCCGCGGACGCGCTCGACGCCGCGGACGCGCTCGGCGACCAGGACGTCACGGTGGACGCCATCGGCTGGGACCCCACGACGGGACACCTCATCGACCCGCATCACGGAGTCGCCGACCTCGCCGCGGGTGTCCTGCGACACATCGCCGTCGACGTCGCCACCGATCCGCTCCGGGTGCTCCGTGCGGTGACGCTCGCGGGCCGGCTCGGCTTCACGATCGCCCCCGAGACGGCCGCACTCGCCCGGTCGACCGCCGAGGCCGTCCCGTCCCTCGTCCGAGAGCAGGTGTGGGCCGAGCTGGTGGAGCTCCTGACCCGCGGCCGATCCTTCTCCCACGCGCTGACCGCACTCGAGGAGACCGGGTGGGAGCGGCACCTGCCCGAACTCGCCGCCACCCGCGGCGTCCCGCAGGACCCGGTCTGGCACCCGGAGGGCGACGTGCACCGGCACCTCGCCCTCGCGGCCGATGCGGCGGTGGCGATCGCCGATCGTGACGGACTCGACGATGACGAACGCCTCCTCCTGGTCACGACGGCCCTCCTTCACGATCTCGGGAAGGCGACGCACACCCACCGGGAGGACGACGGGCGGATCACCTCTCGCGGACACGCTCACGCGGGCGTCGCCCCTGCTCGTGCGCTCCTGTCCCGGGTGGGCGCGCCCGCTGAGCTCATCGACCAGGTCGGGGTCCTCATCGCGGAGCACATGAGCCACCTCAGCGGTCCCACTCGACCCGCCGTGCGTCGCCTCCTGCATCGCCTCGCGGGGCCTTCCGGCGCGGGCCCGTCGCTCGCGACCTGGGCGCGCGTGGTCGAGGCCGATCTGACCGGTCGTGAAGCCGGCCGGAAGCCGGCTCCCGGACCCCTGTGGCTCGCTGTCGCGGCGACCCTGCCGGGCGGAGCAGCCGCTGCACCGCTTCTGCGCGGTCGGCACCTCCTCGACGCCGGCGTCCGGCCCGGCATCGGCATGGCGCCGGTGGTCACCGCCTCCGTCCGCGCGCAGGAGGCGGGCGAGTTCGACGACCTCGACGGGGCGATCGCGTGGCTGCACGGGTTCGTTCGGACGGGTCGCTACGAGGCCCTGTACCGGGCAGAGGTCGACAGACGCCGACGTTCATGAGCAGCAGGCGGGCATGGCCCGGGAGGACGAGACCTTCCGGCTGTTCCTCGGCCCGTTAACCACGACTTCCCCCGGGCGATGAGCCGCGGGGGAAGATCCTGTGTCCGAGGGGGGACTTGAACCCCCACGCCCTATACGGGCACTAGCACCTCAAGCTAGCGCGTCTGCCATTTCCGCCACCCGGACGGGTGTTGTTTTCGGCCTGCGTTTCCGCGGCCGAAGAAGACATTAGCACGGTTCGGAGAGCCGTTCCGCCACCTCCGGGAACGCGGTCGCACCCTCCGCAGCCCGGCCGTCGGGCGGCCTCTCTCGTGCGGGTGCGGAGGCGGGCGGCGCCTGCGCGGTACCGTTGCTCGCATGCCCGACAGCGCAGACCGGACCGATGCACGCCTCGACGAGACCGCGCTGATCGCGCGGGACCTCATCCGCTTCGACACGAGCAACTACGGCGACGGCAAGGCCGAACCCGAGCGACCGGCCGCCGAGTACGTCGCCGCGAAGCTGCGCGATCTCGGCCTCGAGCCCGAGCTGATCGACTCCGATCCGGGACGCACCAGTGTCGTCGCCCGGGTCGCCGGTGAGGATCGCGAGCGCGGCGCGCTCGTGGTGCACGGGCACCTCGACGTGGTGCCCGCCATCGCTGACAACTGGAGCGTCGATCCCTTCGGCGGCGTGATCAAGGACGGCATGCTCTGGGGCCGGGGCGCGGTCGACATGAAGAACATGGACGCCATGATCCTCGCCTCACTGGGCGACATCCTCCGCGAGGGCCGCCGCCCGTCCCGTGACCTGGTCGTCGCCTTCTTCGCCGACGAGGAGGCCGGAGGAGTGCGCGGGTCCGCCCACCTCGTCCGCACCCGACCGGAGCTGTTCGCCGGGGCGACCGAGGCCATCAGCGAGGTCGGCGGCTACTCGATCGAGCTGGCGGGCAAACGCGCCTACCTCGTGCAGACCGGCGAGAAGGCCTTGATGTGGCTGACCCTGCGTGCCCACGGCACCGCCGGGCACGGCTCTCAGATCAACACCGAGAACGCGGTCACGCGACTCGCGCAGGCCATCGCGCGCATCGGCAGTGAGGAGTGGCCCACTCGTCTCACCGACACCACACGTGAGCTGCTCGACGAGGTGGCACGCCTGCTCGGTCACGACCCGCAACGCAGCACACCGGAGGAGCTCGCCCTCGCCACCGGTACCGCTTCCCGGTTCATCGCGGCCACGCTGCGCACGACGGCCAACCCGTCGATGCTCTCCGCCGGCTACAAGGCCAATGTCATCCCGGACACCGCCGAGGCGACGATCGACGTCCGTGTGCTGCCGGGGGAGGAGGACGCGGTCCTCGAGCGGCTGAAGGTCCTCGCCGGCGAGCACGTCGAGATACTAGTGCAGCACCGCGACATCGGGCTCGAGGTGCCCTTCGCCGGGCCGCTCGTCGAGAGCATGGCCGCCTCGCTCCGGCGGTTCGATCCGGAGGCGGAGGTGCTGCCCTACCTGCTTTCGGGGGGCACCGACAACAAGGCCCTCTCGACACTCGGCATCACCGGATACGGTTTCGCGCCACTCCAGCTCCCGCCGTCACTGGACTTCCCGGCACTCTTCCACGGGGTCGATGAGCGCGTCCCACTCGACGCACTAGTGTTTGGCAGGAAGGTCCTGACCGATCTCCTGCTGCGATCCTGAGGTCAGTTCCGACCGACACCGACCGCCTGCTGGCCGACGACGCACCAGCCCTCCTCGAAAGTGACGCATGGGCCTGCTCGACGCTCTGATCCTGGGACTCGTCCAGGGTCTGACCGAATTCCTCCCCATCTCCTCCAGTGCCCACCTCCGGATCGTCAGCGAACTGCTGCCCGGTCTGGGCGGGCGCGACACCGGAGCCGCGTTCACCGCGATCACGCAGCTGGGCACCGAGACCGCGGTCATCATCTACTTCTGGCGCGACATCGTGCGCATCGTGTCGAACTGGTGCCGTTCGCTCGTGGGTCGCGTGCCCCGCTCCGATCCGAACGCCCGGATGGGCTGGCTGATCATCATCGGCAGCCTTCCGATCATCGTCCTCGGCCTCGTGTTCCAGGACGCGATCGAGACGACGCTCCGTTCGCTCTGGGTGGTCGCGACGACGCTCATCGTCTTCGGCATCCTCCTCGGCATCGCCGACGCGGTGGGCGCGAAGAAGCGCCGCCTGCGCGATCTCGGCGTGCGCGACGGCCTCGTCTACGGAGGCGCGCAGGCGCTCGCGCTGATCCCCGGCGTCTCGCGGTCGGGCGGCACCATCACCGCCGGCCTCTTCCTCGGCTACGAGCGCAAGGCGGCGGCACGCTACTCCTTCCTGCTCGCCATCCCCGCCGTGTTCGGCAGCGGCCTGTACCAGCTGTACAAGAGCATCAGCGACCCGGAGGTGCTGCCCAACCAGATCCAGGTCGGCGGGCTCGAGACACTGGTCGCGACGGTCGTGGCCTTCGTGGTCGGCTTCGTGGTGATCGCGTTCTTCATGAGCTACATCTCGCGTCGCAGCTTCCTCCCGTTCGTGGTCTACCGCATCGTGCTCGGCGTCGTCCTGATGGTTGCGCTCGGCACCGGCCTCATCGCCGCCTAGATGCGCGCCTGGAACGCCCCCGTCGTCCCCGCGCTGCCGGGCCGCGGGCCTGTACCCCGGATCCACGACACGCCCACCGGCGGTCTCGTCGATCTCGCCGCCGACGAGGGAGTCGCGCGCCTCTACGTCTGCGGCATCACGCCCTACGATGCGACGCACCTCGGCCACGCGTCGACCTACCTCGCCTTCGACACGGTGCAGAGGCTCTGGCTCGACGCCGGGTACTCGATCGACTACGCGCAGAACGTCACCGATGTCGACGATCCACTCCTCGAGCGCGCCGCGGCCACCGGCGTCGACTGGCGAGAGCTCGCCGAGGAGCAGGTCGAGCTGTTCCGCGGCGACATGGCCGCGCTGCGCATCCTGCCGCCCTCCCACTACGTGGGTGTCACCGAGACCATCGCGCCCATCGCGGAGGCCGTGGCCCGGCTGGAGCGGGACGGCGTCGCCTACCGAGTTCCCGCCTCCGACGCAGCGGCGCCCGGCGCGGCCGACCTCTATTACGACGTCGCCGCCGCGGAGAGCGCCGTCTGGCACCTGGGGAGCGAGAGCGCTCTCGACAGGGAGGCCATGGAGTCGCTGTTCACGCAGCGCGGGGGAGATCCCGGGCGTGCGGGCAAGCGCGACCCGCTCGATCCGCTGCTCTGGCGGGCGGAGCGCGCGGGCGAACCGGCGTGGGACGCTTCCGTCGGCCGGGGGCGTCCGGGCTGGCACATCGAATGCTCCGTGATTGCGCTCGACCGTCTCGGCCCCGAGTTCACGCTCCAGGGCGGAGGGAGCGACCTCGCCTTCCCGCACCACGAGTTCAGCGCTGCCCACGCGGCGTCGCTCTCGGGCCGTCCGCTCGCGAGTGCCTACGCCCACGCCGGCATGGTCGCCTACCAGGGCGAGAAGATGAGCAAGTCGCTCGGCAACCTGGTGCTGGTGTCGCGGCTGCGGGGCGAGGGAGTCGGCCCGAGGGCGGTCCGCCTCGCGCTGCTCGCCCACCACTACCGCTCCGACTGGGAGTGGCTGCCCGACGATCTGCCGGCCGCTCAGGCGCGCGTGAACCGCTGGGAGGAGTCGCTCACCGCCTCCGGCCCGCGCTCGAGTCTCGAGGTGCTGGCGCAGCTGCGGGCGGCACTCGCGGACGACCTCGACACTCCCGCAGCTCTTGCGGTGGTGGACGCCGCCCTGACCGACGGGGTCGACGACCCCGCGCTCCTCCGCGACACGCTCGACGCACTGCTCGGCGTGCGCCCGGCCTGAGCCTGCCTCGGCAGGGCCGTCTGCGCCTGCGGCTACGGCCGCCAAGGCTCCTCGCCCGAGCGCCCGTCGCCGCGGCGGCGGAGGTAGCGCTCGAACTCCTGCGCGATCGCCTCACCGCTCGCCTCCGGGGAGTCGACGGTGTCGCGAGCCTGCTCGAGCTGCGCGATGTACGCGGCCATCTCCTCGTCCTCGGCCGCCAGGGCGTCGATGCCGCGCTCCCACTCCTCGGCCTCCTCGACGAGGTCGCCGCGCGGGATCGCGAGTCCGACGATCTCCTCGAGCTTCTCGAGTAGCGCCAGCATCGCCTTGGGCGACGGCGCGTTGTGCACGTAGTGCGGAACGGAGGCCCAGATCGAAACGGCCGGGATGCCCACCTTCTGGGCGGCCTCGCCGATCACGCTGAGGATGCGACCGGCCCCTCGTAGCTGGAGCGCTCGAGCTCGAACGAGGTGCGCAGCTCGGCGTTCTCACTGGAGGCGAAGATCGAGATCGGGCGGGTGTGCGGGACGTCGGCGAGCATCGCGCCGAGGAAGACCACCGCCGAGATGTCGATCGCCAGCATGGCGTCCACGACCTCGGCCGCGAAGCTCTTCCAGCTCCGAGAGGGCTCCGTCCCGATCATGAGGTAGAGGGCGCTCTCGGCGTCGACGGAGGTCTCGGCCGGGCCGAAGATCTGCGTGCCGGGCCACGAGAGGCTGCGGCGCCCGTCCTCGCCGATGGATAGCATCGGACGGGTGTACTGGAAGTCGTAGTACTGCTCGGCGTCGACCGCGAAGAGGGGCACGTAGTCCCCGGCGTCCTTGACCAGGCGCAGCGCACCGCTCGCGGCATCGCCGGCATCGTTCCAGCCCTCGAAGGCCACGACCAGGACGTTCCCCGTGATCACGTTCATAGGCAGGGTCTCCGCGTTCGGCTCGATGTCGGGGGAGCGGACATCGCGCCTGCCCCGTCGGTCCAGGATAAGACCCGCCTCCGACGCAGTCCGCCCGGGCCCGCGGATTCGGGGCACTGTTCGCTCCCGGCTTCCGACCCCGAGGAGCCTCCGCCCTGCCGGTACCATGGTCGCTCGTGACTCCCGAGACCTCCGCCCGCCCACAGACCTCCGAGCACGTCCCTCTGGGCGGCCCGGCAGCCGTGCTCTGGGACATGGACGGCACGCTGGTCGACACCGAGCCCTACTGGATGGCCTCGGAGCACGCCCTCGTCTCGTCGTTCGGCGGGGTCTGGACACACGAGGATGCGATGAGCCTGGTCGGCTCCGGCCTGCCTGCGTCCGCTCGGATTGTGCAGGGCAAGGGCGTCGACCTGTCTGTCGAGGCGATCATCGATCGGATGACGGACGAGGTGATCGCCCGGCTGGCCGTCAGCATCCCGTGGCGCCCCGGCGCCCTCGAGCTCCTGGAGGCCGTGCGCCGGGCAAATGTTCCGCAGGCGCTCGTCACCATGTCGATCGGCCGGATGGCCTCCGCCGTCGTCGACCGCCTCCCGTTCCCCGCCTTCGCGGCCGTCGTGAGCGGTGACATGGTCGAGCGCAGCAAGCCCGACCCCGAGGCGTACCTCCTCGCGGCGAGCACGCTCGGCGTCGACATCGCCGCGTGCGTGGCGATCGAGGACTCCCACGCCGGTCTCGGCGCCGCGGTCGCCTCGGGTGCCGCCGCGATCGGAGTGCCACACCAGCTCGAGCTCGACACAGCGGCCCCCTACGCCCTCTGGCCCACCCTCACGGGCCGCACCCTCGCAGACCTCGCGTCGGTGTCCTCCGAGCACCGCGGCTCGTGCCCGGTCACGACCGAGACGGAGGCCCGCCGATGACCGGTGAGGCACTGCAGCATTCCGGCCCCTTCCGTGCTGGCGACCGCGTCCAGCTCACCGGCCCGAAGGGACGGATGAACACCATCACGCTCGTTCCGGGCAAGGTGTTCCACACCCACCGCGGAGGCATCGAGCACGACACCGTCATCGGCCTGCCCGACGGCTCCGTGGTCACCAACACCGTCGGCGTCGACCACCTGGCGCTACGTCCCCTGCTCGCCGACTTCGTCATGTCGATGCCCCGCGGAGCAGCGATCGTCTACCCGAAGGACGCCGCCCAGATCCTCGCGCTGGCCGACGTCTTCCCCGGCGCTCGCGTCGTCGAGGCGGGCGTCGGCTCCGGGGCCCTCTCGCTCTGGCTGCTGCGCGCGGTCGGCCCCGCGGGTCGCCTGGCGTCGTTCGAGCGGAGGGAGGAGTTCGCCGAGGTCGCCCGCGCCAACGTCGAGACGTTCCTCGGTTACGCGCCGGACAACTGGAGCGTCACCGTCGGAGACCTGGTGGAGGCGCTGCCCGGCACCGTTCCCTCCGGTGAGGCCGACCGTGTCGTCCTCGACATGCTCGCGCCCTGGGAGTGCCTCGATGTCGCCGCCGAGGCGCTCACGCCCGGGGGAGTGCTGCTCTGTTACGTCGCCACCGTCACGCAGCTCTCGCGGGTGGCCGAGGCGATCCGGTCGTCCGGACTCTTCACGAACCCCTCCTCGAACGAGACGATGGTGCGCGGTTGGCACGTCGAGGGACTCGCCGTCCGCCCCGACCATAGGATGATCGGCCACACCGGCTTCCTGATCACTGCTCGTCGGCTCGCGCCGGACACCGTCCTCCCCGAACTCAAGCGCCGTCCCTCGAAGACCGACTTCAGCGACGAGGACGTCGAAGCCTGGACGCCGGGCGCGCTCGGCGAACGCGCCGTCAGCCCGAAGAGCCTGCGCAAGCGCGTGCGCGAGTCCGCCGCCAGTGCCGAGCTCTCGCGGGCGCGCGGCTTCGGCGAGGAGGCGGCCGGAGCCGGCGGCGACGAGGGCATCCTCTAAGCTGTTCCCGGCCTCCGGGCCGTCACCACCCCGGGCGTCACCGCTCCCCTTCTCCCGAATCGAGGACCCGTGCGCAGGACCACCGCGCTCATCGCCGGCATCGGCATCGTCGCCGCACTCACGGGATGCTCCGCGTCCTCCTCACAGGCGGACTGCGACGCACCCTTCTCCTCCGGGAACTCCTCGTCGGCGGTCAGCGCGACGGGAGACTTCGGCTCAAAGCCCGAGGTCACCGTGCCGACGCCGCTCAAGGCTGACGGCACCCAGGTCAGCACTCTGATCGAGGGCTCGGGATCCCCGCTCGAGAAGGGGCAGCTGGTCACGATCGACTACACGCTGGTGAACGGAGCCGACGGCACCGTGCTCGAGACATCGCCCTACGACGGATCGAGCAGCGCGCGATTCGGCGTCGGCGGTGCCGGGCTGGTCGGCCTCAACGAGGGCCTGCTGTGCACCCGGGTGGGCTCGCGGGTGGCGATCGCCATCGCTCCGGAGGACGGCTTCGGCCAGGCCTCCGCGCAGCTGGGCATCTCGCCCGACGACACGCTCGTCCTCGTCGCCGACGTGCGCAGCGCCTCCCTCGCCCGCGCCGACGGAGCGGCCCAGCCCGTGCCCGACGGCTTCCCGAACGTGACGCTGGGCACCGACGGCCGCCCGGGTCTCGCGAAGCCCTCCGGCGACGCTCCGACCGATCTGCGTATAGCGCAGCTGAAGAAGGGCGACGGCGACGTCATCGCCGAGGGCGACCAGGTGGTCGTCGCGTACACGGGTTGGACGTGGAGCGACGGCAAGGTCTTCGACTCCAGCTGGGAGAAGGGCGGGCCCGCGGTGTTCGCCGCCGCCGACGGCTCGACCACCCAGGGAGGCGTCATCCCCGGCTTCGCGAAGGCGCTGGTCGGCCAGCCCGTCGGATCCCAGGTGATCGCGGTCATTCCTCCGGACCAGGGCTACGGAGCCCAGGGCTCGCCGCAGGGCGGGATCCCCGGCGGCGCGACGCTGATCTTCGTCGCCGACATCCTCGGAAAGGCCTGACCCGGCCCGGCCCTAGACTGGAGGGCGTGCCTGCCGACGCCCCGTCCTCGAGCCGCGTCCCGGCCGAGGAGCGTCTCTTCAATCTCGTGCTGGCGCTCGTCGCCGCAGAGAACGGCCTGACGAAGGCCGATGTGCTCTCGACGGTGCAGGGCTACCGGCAGCGGTCCGATCGGGGCGACCGGGCATCGCTCGAGCGCCAGTTCGAGCGCGACAAGGACGACCTGCGCGAGCTCGGCATCCCGATCGAGACAGTGGACGCCCCGGGAGACCCGGGGAACACTCAGACGGTCCGCTATCGGATCGCGAAGCACAGCTACGATCTCCCGGCCGATCTCACCTTCGATCCGGAGGAGCTGGCCCTCCTGCGTCTGGCGGGGGCGGTCTGGCGCGAGGGCACCCTCTCGGCCGAGTCGCGGCGCGCGCTGATCAAGTTGCGCTCGATCGGCGTCGACTCGGTCGATCCGGTCATCGGCATCAGCCCGTCGATCCGGGTCAGGGAGGCCTCCTTCGAGCCGCTGACCGCCGCGCTCGACCGCGGCCAGGTCGTGCGCTTCCCCTACCTCAAGCCCGGAGGCGAGGAGCCGCGGATCCGCACCGTGCAGCCCCGCGCCCTGGTCAACCACCAGGGCCGGTGGCACCTGTACGGCTGGGACGAGGGCGCCGCGGGAACGCGGACCTTCCTGCTCTCCCGGATCGTCGGACCGGTCACGACCGGCGGTCCCGCGCCGGAGGCCGGGGGCGATCACGCCGCGACGGCGCTCGCCCAGCTCGACGAGATCCTCCAGCGCAACAGCGCGCTGGTGCGGATCGCTCCCGCCTCCGACGCCGCGCTCCGTCTGCGCGGCCGTGCCGAGCCGGCCGGCGACGAGAACGACACGCTGCGCCTGCACTACACCGACGCCGACATCCTCGCGGACGAGCTCGCCGGCTACGGCCCCGAGGTGCGCGTCCTCGAGCCTCTGGAGCTGCGCACGCGCGTCCTCGACCGCCTCCGCCGCAGCCTCGACGACCACGCAGGAGGCGTCCATGGCTAGGCTCGCTCGCTTCAGGCTCGCGATCGCCTCGCCGTGCTGCTCTCGCTCGTGCCCTACCTGCTCGACCGCGGGCGCGTCTCGGTGCACGAGGTGGCCGAGCACTTCGAGATCCCCGAGGAGGAGGTGCGCCGCGCCGTGCGCCTCATCGCCGTCTCCGGGATCCCCGGCGAGACGGCGCAGTACCAGGCCAACGACCTGTTCGACATCAGCTGGGACGACTTCGAGGAGAACGACCACATCGTCCTGACCCAGCAGGTCGCGATAGACGAGTCGCCCCGGTTCTCGGCGCGTGAGGCCGCCGCTCTGATCGCCGGTATGCAGTACCTCGCGGCGCTCCCCGAGAACCAGGGCAACGATCGGATCGCCTCCCTGATGGGCAAGCTCTCGCGAGGAGCCTCGTCCGCGCCCAGCGCCGTGGCCGTCTCGCGCGGCACAGCCGACAGCACCGTAGCGCTGCTCCGCTCGGCGATGGCCTCCGCCACCCAGGTCGCCTTCGACTACCGCAGCGCGCGGGGCGAGACGGAGTCCCGGCTCGTCGACCCCTTCGTGCTCGAGTCCGTCGACCGCGACTGGTACCTCCGTGGCTGGGACCATCTACGGGAGGGAGTGCGGACCTTCCGGGTCGACCGGATGAGCTCGCTCCGCGACACGGGGACCCCGATCGTCCGCCGCCGGAACGAGGTGACCCTCTCGGAGCGGCTGTTCGAGGCCTCCGATTCGGACCTCGTCGTGGAGTTGCGCGTCGCGCCGAGCGCTGTGGTCCTGCTCGGCGACTACGCGGTGGATGCCGAGTTCCCCGATCCTGCACCGAGCGACGAGGACAGCGCTGTCCTCGTGCGGCTCCGCGTAGCGCACTTGGAGGGGTTGACCCGCCTGGTTTCGTCGCTCGCGGGCTTGGTGACGGTGGTGGCGCCCTCGGAGGCGCGTTCCGCGGTAGCCCAGTGGGCGGCGGCCGCTCTGGCCGCGAACGAAGAGGAGGCGTCGTGACCTGGTGGTCGTGGATCCTGATCTGGCTGGTGCTCGTGCTGGCCGCTTTGGCCGTGCTCGTCCTGTTCGCACTCTCCTACTGGCGCAAGGGAAGGCTCCTGCTCGGTCAGCTCGCAGAGGTCACCGCGAAACTCGAGGCGGTGAGCCCTGGCGCCATCGAGGCAGCACCGCCACGACCGGGGTCGTCGCTGTTCGCGGATCGGGATGCGGTCCGGCGCCGGCACGAGGCGCGGCGCGACGCCCGGCGCGACAGGATCGACCACTCTCGGTCGTCGCGGGTCGAACGGGGTAAGCTCCTGATACACCGCAACCGACAAGTGAAGTGAGTCTGTAATGTTCGCTGGCCTCCAGGGGTGGCACCTCCTGATCATCCTCGCCGTGATCCTCCTGCTCTTCGGTGCGCCCAAGCTCCCGCAGCTCGCCCGCAGCGTCGGGCAGTCGATGCGTATCTTCAAGAGCGAGGTCAAGACCATGAAGGACGAGGACGGCACTGAGCGCAGTGAGTCGGCCGAGGGGACCACCGGCACCGCCGCGGGCTCCACGGGTTCGACCACCGCCACCGGCACCACCACGCCGCCCGAGTCCCCGATCAAGTAATGACCTCCGTGGCAGAGAAGAAGCCACGGACGAAGCGATCGAAGAACCCCGATGGGCGCATGTCGCTCGGGGCGCACCTGATCGAGCTTCGCAACAGGCTCTTCAAATCGGCGATCGCGATCGTGATCTGTTGCGTCGTCGGCTGGTTCGCCTCGGAATGGGTCTTCGAATCGCTGAAGGCTCCCATCGCCGTCGTTGCCGCAAGCCAGGGCAAAGAGGCGATCCTCAACTTCCCGACCATCGCCGGAGCCTTCGACCTGAGGCTGCAGATCGCGATCACGGTGGGAATCGTCCTGGCGAGCCCGGTCTGGCTCTACCAGGTCTGGGCGTTCCTCGTCCCGGGGCTCACCCGCAAAGAGATGAAGTACGGCCTCGGGTTCATCCTGACCGCCATTCCGCTGTTCTTCGCAGGATGCGCGGCCGGCTGGTTCGTGTTCCCGCACATCGTGGAGTTGCTGACCGGCTTCACCGGCTCCGACGCGGCGAGCTTCCTCGACGCCAAGATCTACTACGAGTTCGTGCTCAAGCTCGTCCTCGTTGTCGGAATCGCCTTCGTGCTTCCGGTGTTCCTCGTGCTGCTCAACTTCCTCGGCGTCCTGCCCGGGATGCTGATCCTCAAGTCGTGGCGACTGGCGATCATGGCGATCGTTCTGTTCACCGCGATCGCGACGCCGGCGGCCGACCCGATCTCAATGTTCCTCTTGGCCATCCCGATCATCTTCCTGTTCTTCCTGGCCTGCGGGATCGCGATCCTGCACGACAGACGAGCAGCGAAGCGCCAGATCGTGTTCGACGGCAGTCCCTCCGACCTGCCGGCGTGACCGAACCGTCTCCTGCAGAGCGTTTCGCCGCGTTCCGCACCCGACAGGGCCATGCGAGGGTCGAGGCGTTCCGCTCGACCCTCGCATTCGACCTCGACCCGTTCCAGTACGAGGCGTGCAGCGCGCTCGACGACGGGCACAGCGTCCTGGTCGCCGCACCCACGGGCGCAGGCAAGACAGCGGTCGCCGAATTCGCGATCCACCTCGCCATGCAGGATCCGGCGGCGAAGGTCTTCTACACGACGCCGATGAAGGCGCTCAGCAATCAGAAGTTCCAGGAGTTCGTCCAGGACTATGGAGCGTCCGAGGTCGGCCTGCTCACGGGCGACTCCAATGTGAATGCCCGTGCTCGGATCGTCGTGATGACGACCGAGGTCCTCCGCAACATGCTCTACGCCGACTCCGATCTGCTCCGCGATCTGGCGTACGTCGTCATGGACGAGGTGCACTATCTGGCCGACCGGTTCCGCGGCGCGTGTGGGAGGAGGTCATCATCCACCTCCCGCAGCGCGTCCGGCTGGTCTCGCTGAGCGCGACCGTGTCGAACGCCGAGGAGTTCGGCGACTGGCTCCACACCGTCCGCGGCGAGACGGAGGTGATCGTCTCGGAGGAGCGTCCGGTGCCGCTCGACCAGCACGTGCTGGTCGGCGGCAAGCTGGTCGATCTGTTCGACTCGTCCGGCCGCGCCGCGACCAACAGGGTGAACCCCGAGCTCGCGCGGATGGCACAGGGCGGTTCGAGGGTCGAGCGCGGCGCCAGAGGCGGACGCGGTTCCGGTCGTGGTGGGCGTGGGCCGTACCAGGCCGCGCCGAGGGAGGAGGCGGTGCTGCGCTCGGACGTCGTCGAGATCCTCCGAGGCAAGAACCTGCTGCCGGCCATTTTCTTCGTGTTCAGCCGGGCGGGATGCGATCAGGCCGTGCGTCAGGTGCTGCGCTCGGGAGTGCGGCTCACGGAGCGGCACGAACGCGACGAGATTCGCGCGATCGTCGAGGAGCGCTGTCGCACCATCCGCGACGAGGACCTCGCCGTGCTCGGCTACTGGGAATGGCTCGACGGGCTACAGCGCGGTGTCGCCGCCCACCACGCCGGGATGCTACCGGCCTTCAAGGAGGTCGTGGAGGAGTTGTTCCTACGCCGTCTGGTTCGCGTCGTCTTCGCGACCGAGACACTCGCCCTGGGGATCAACATGCCCGCGCGGACGGTCGTGCTCGAGAAGCTCGAGAAGTTCAACGGCGAAGCGCGGGTCCCTGTGACACCGGGGGAGTACACGCAGCTCACCGGCCGGGCCGGACGCCGCGGGATCGACGTGGAGGGCCACTCGGTGATCCAGTGGCGCGGCGGAATGGATCCGCAGGCCGTCGCCTCCCTCGCCTCCCGCCGCACGTACCCCCTCAACTCGAGCTTCCGGCCCAGCTACAACATGTCGGCGAACCTCATCGAGCAGTTCGGCCGAGCGCGCACCCGCGAGATCCTCGAGTCGTCGTTCGCGCAGTTCCAGGCAGACCGTTCCGTGGTCGACCTCGCGCGTCGGGTACGGCAGCAAGAGGAGTCGCTCGAGGGTTACGTCACGGCGATGCAGTGCCATCTCGGCGACTTCGAGCAGTACGCGGCGATCCGACGCGAGATCGGCGATCTCGAACGCAGGGGAGCGGTGCGCGGTGAATCGGCCTCGCACGCCGAGCGGGAGAAGCGCCAGGGCCAGTTGACGAGTCTTCGCCGTCGGATGAAGGCTCACCCCTGCCATGCCTGCTCCGACCGCGAGCAGCACGCTCGCTGGGCCGAGCGCTGGTGGAAGCTGCGCCGCGAGACCGATGAGATCGAACGGCAGATCCGCTCGCGCACCGGCGCTGTGGCGCGCATCTTCGACCGCATCACCGAGGTTCTGCTCGAGCTCGGCTACTTCCGCCGCGACGACCTCGCGGAGCTCTCGCTCACGCCGAATGGTCGGACGCTGCGCCGCATCTACGGCGAACGCGATCTCCTCGTCGCCGAATGCCTGCGGAAGCAGGCCTGGACCGAACTCGATCCCGCGGCCTCGCCGCGATGGCGTGCTGCCTCGTCTTCGAGCCCCGGCGAGAGGAGGGGACTCTCGGTGAGAGGTTCCTTCCCCGAGGCGCGTTCCCTGAGGCGCTCGAGAGGACGCAGCTGCTGTGGGCCCGCCTCGACGACGTCGAGCGCGATCACCGTCTCCCGGGCAGCAGTCCTCTCTCGACGAGCCTCGCCCTGTCGATGAACATGTGGGCGAAGGGCATGCCGCTCGACGCGGTGCTCCGTGAATCCGACATGGCCGCCGGCGACTTCGTGCGCTGGGCTAAGCAGACCATCGACCTCCTCGATCAGCTCTCGGTGGTTGCCGAGGGCAAGGTGGGGCGGGCCGCGCGGACCGCCCTCGATCTGGTGCGCCGAGGGATCGTCGCCCACTCGACGGTCGCATGAGGCCGCTTCCTCCTCCAGCGGACGGGCGCACAGTCCCGCTGTGGGTCGCGGTGCCCCTCTCTGCGCTCGGCGGGGCGGTGCTCGACCGCGGTTTCCCCGACTCCGATGTCTGGCCGCTCGCGATCGTCGGAACGGCCGCGATCCTCTTCGCTCTCGCGGGGCGCGGCTTCTGGAGCGGTGCCCTCGTCGGCCTCGTCGGCGGAGGCGTCTTCTGGGGCGTACACATCTCCTGGCTGACCCTCTACCTCGGTCTGGTCCCGTGGGCCGCTCTGGCCGTGCTCCAGGCGATCTTCTTCTCCCTCTCCGCAGGCCTGATGGCGGTCGCGTCGACGCGGGGCTACCGGGTCTGGACGGGTCCGCTCGGCCGGATGGTGGGCCTGCCCGCTGTGCTCGCCGCCCTGTGGATCGGGCGTGAGACGGTCACGAACGTCTGGCCGTACGGCGGATTCGCCTGGGGCAGGCTGGCCCTCTCCCAGTCCATCAGTCCGCTCGCCGGATTAGCCGCCTGGGTCGCTTCGCCGGGCTCGGCTTCGTCGTCGCGTTCCTCGCGGCTGTGCTCGCCCAAGCGGTTCGCACGGTCTCGGTGCCGGCCTCGTCGCGCTCGACCGCGCTCGTGGCTTCGCCGTCGTGGCGCTCGTCTTCCCGGCCTGGCCGGCTCCGACGGAGGGGACGACGCGGATCGCGGCGGTGCAGGGTGACTCCGATGCGGGCCTGTTCTCGCAGAGCTATCGGGGGCAGATCCTCGAGGATCACACCTCGGCGACCCTGCCGATCCTCGACGAGGACGTCGACATGGTCGTCTGGCCCGAGAACGGTGTCGACATCGACCCGACGCGCAACGCTCAGTCGGCGGCGGTTCTCGACTACCTCAGCCGCACGATGGACGTCCCCTTCATCGTCGGCACGATCACCAACCCCTCCGACGACGTCTTCTACAACAGCTCGCTGCTGTGGAAGGCGGGGGAGGGAGCGACCCAGGTCTACGACAAGATGCACCCCGTTCCCTTCGCCGAGTACATGCCCGATCGTGCCTTCTGGCGCTTGTTCGCCCCCGACCTCGTCGATCTGGTCAGTCGTGACTACTCGATCGGGACTCGGCCGAATGTGTTCGACGTGAACGGAGTGCTGGCCGGCATCGCGATCTGCTTCGACATCTCGGACGACGCCCTGACCAACGCCATGATCGACGGGGGAGCGCAGGTCATCCTCGGGCAGACCAACAACGCCGATTTCGGCCGCACGGACGAGAGCGTGCAGCAGCTCGCGATCGCGCGCCTCCGGGCCATCGAGACCGGGCGCAGCGTCGTCAACATCTCCACCGTCGGAACCAGCGCGATCATCGCACCCGACGGGTCGACGATCGATTCCCTGACATGGTTCGAGCCGGGTGCCATGGTGGACGAGGTCCCCCTCGCCTCCACCACGACCCCGGCTCTCGTGTGGGCTCGCGACCTCGGCTGGTACTTCCTGGCCGTCGGCCTCGTCGGCACGGTCTCGTTCGTCCTCAGGACTCGCGTGCCGCGCCGCCGCTCCCGCTGAGCTGCGCTAAGCGCCGATTTTGTGCTCGCCGCGACGCGCACGAAGGTAGGCGAGCCGCTCCTCGAGCAGTTCCTCCAGCTCGGCGCGGGTGCGGCGCTCGAGCAGCATGTCCCAGTGGGTTCGGGGAGCCTTCTGCTCGCCCTTGTCCACGACGACCGGCTTCGAGTCCACCATCAGAGTCGCCTCGTGTCCGCACGAGCGGCACTCCCAGGTCTCTGGCGCCTCGGCATCGGCCGAGAACACCATGTCGGTGTCGTGGCCGCAATTGGCGCAGTGGTACTCGTAGGTCGATCGCGGGGAGAAGACGACGCCTTCTTCGCTCTGCAGGCTCTGGGATCCGAGCCGCATTCCTCGCAAGCTTCGATCTGCCATTGTGTGGTCTCCTCTCGCTGTGCTCCACCAGTGTCAACGTCGTACCTGGAGGTGGACTTCCGGTCCCTGCCTTTGCCAGAAAATCCTCAGGTCGGAGGCGTATTCCGCCTCTGCGGGCGCTTCGCCCGGCCGTCGGTCAGCACGGTGTCCACGGCGGTCCGGGCGAGATCCGTGCGATCGGTGACGAGTCCGTCGACACCGAGTGCCAGCAGCTCCGCCATCCGAGTCGGATCGTCGATGGTCCAGAGATGGATCTCGCATCCGCTCCCGCGCAGACGCCGAAGGATTCGCGGCTCGGTGACGCGCAGGCCGAGCACGCTTTCGGGGACCTGCAGCGCGTGGATCCCGTCGAGAACGAGTCGGATCGGCCAGGCGATCCCGAGGTGCGCCGCGACGAGGGCGACTGCGAATCGTGCAGCGGAGGCAGACGTCGCCGCGCCGGGGAGCAGGCGGATCGTCGCGGACCGGCGGCGCTCCGAGAAAGAAGTGATCAGCACGCGTCCGAGGGCGCGCACATCCCGGACGGCGTCGGCGACGGGCACCACCGCATCGGCGGACTTGACGTCGATGTTCAGACGAGCCGTCCGGAACTGCAGCAACACCTGCTCGAGGGAGGCGAGCCGGGCGCCGCCCGCGAGATCGAGGGAGGCGAGTTCCTCCCAGCGCTCGGCGGCCACGCGATGCGTCCGACCCGACGAGTCGACGACCTCGGCGTCGTGCACCAGCACGGCGACCCCGTCGAGTGAGGCGCGGACGTCGGTCTCGAGCAGATCTGCGCCGGCCGCGACGGCCCGCTCGAAGGCGGCCGGAGTGTTGGCCTCGACGGCCGGACCGAAACCGCGGTGCGCGATCACCCTGGGTGTCGGGCCGCTCAGGAACAGCGGCCGATCGGGTGCGCGCATCGCGGGTCGAACCGAGCGGGGGTCAGGCGGACGGCGCCGGGGGAGCACCGCCGACGTCCTGCGTGCGGCTCTCGGTCGATCCCTGCACGCGCTGGCCGAACGCACCGCCGACGCCCTTGAGGGCCTCCGTCAGCTCGCTCGGGATGACCCAGAGCTTGTTGGCGCTGCCCTCGGCGATCTTCGGGAGGGTTTGGAGGTACTGGTAGGCGAGAAGCTCGCTGTCCGGGCGGCCCTCGTGGATCGCGTGGAATACGGTCGTGATGGCCTTCGCCTCACCCTCAGCCCTCAGGATCGCCGCCTTCGCCTGTCCCTCGGCGGCGAGGATCGCGGCCTGACGCTGACCTTCCGCGTTGAGGATCTGCGACTGCTTGGTGCCCTCGGCGGTGAGGATCACCGCACGGCGGTCACGCTCGGCACGCATCTGCTTCTCCATCGAGTCTTGAATGGACAGGGGCGGGTCGATCGCCTTGAGCTCGACGCGACCGACGCGGATGCCCCACTTGCCGGTCGCCTCGTCGAGGACGATGCGCAGCTGACCGTTGATGTTGTCGCGGGAGGTCAGTGCCTCCTCGAGGTTCAGTCCGCCGACGACGTTGCGGAGGGTCGTGGTCGTGAGCTGCTCGACCGCACCGAGGTAGTTGGCGATCTCGTACGTCGCGGCACGCGCATCCGTCACCTGGAAATAGACAACGGTGTCGATCGAGACGACCAGGTTGTCCTCGGTGATGACGGGCTGTGGCGGGAACGAGACGACCTGCTCGCGCAGGTCGATCAGTGGACGCACACGGTCGACGAAGGGCACCACCAGATTGAGGCCGGGGAGGAGGGTCTTGTGGTATTTGCCCAGCCGCTCGACCACCCCCGCTGTCGCCTGCGGGATGATGCGGACCGCCCGGAACAGGACGACCAGCGCGAACAGGACGATGACGGCGACGACGATGAGCGTCACGAGTGCTGAGGTGGTCACGGAGTGCTCCTTTCGGCGGGGACGACGACCGCGGTCGCGCCCTCGATGGCGGTGACGACGACGCGCTCGCCGACTCCGAGTGCGCGGTCCTCGACGAGGGAAGAGAGGCGGACCGTCCAGGTCTCACCGTTCGAGAGCTTCACCTGGCCGGCACCGGAGCCGGCGAGCACGACGCTGCCGGCGAGACCGAGGAGCGCATCCGCGCCGCTCGGAGTGGGATCACCGCCGCGTTTGAGAAGGCGGAGCAGCGGCGGGCGGACCGTGAACAGCAGCAGGGCGGCGAGGATCGCGGCGACGGGGACCTGGATCCAGAACGGAGCGCCGATGAGGCCCGTCACGAGACCGCCGACGCTGCCGACGGCAAGCATCAGGAAGGTGAACTCGAGAGTGATCATCTCGACGATGACGAAAATCAGGATCAGCGCGAGCCAGAGGATCCACGCGTACTGGGTGACAGCGTCCATGCTGACTGCTCCTTCCCCTCGATGAGCACTTCCACGGTAGCAACAGGCCCCGGGCGAGCGCTGGGAGAGAGGGGGAGGGAAGCGGGCGGTGCGGGACGCTTGGTAAGCTCATCCGTCGGGTTGCGGCCCGTCATCGTGCCCGATCCGGCCCCGCGCCGGCGTCCTGGAGGAAACCCTCGTGTCCAACCCCCTCGCACCCGGCTCCCTTGACGGCATCCGCGCCCTCGTCACCGGATCGTCCCGCGGCATCGGAGCCGACACGGTCCGCTACCTCGCCGAAGCGGGTGCACGCGTGGTCGTCAACTACCGCTCGAAGGCCCCCCGCGCCGACAAGCTCGTCGCCCAGATCGCCGAGGCCGGCGGCACGGCCATCGCTGTCGGAGCCGATCTCACCGACGCCGAGTCGCGTGCCGCGCTGTTCTCGCGGGTCGAGCAAGAGTACGGCGGACTCGACGTGCTGGTGCTCAACGCCTCGGGCGGCATGGAGAGCAACAGGGGAGAGGACTACGCGATGGTCCTCAACCGCGACTCGCAGGTCGCGACCCTCGATGCGGCGCTGCCGCTGCTCGGCGAGGGCTCCCGCGTCGTGTTCGTCACGAGCCACCAGGCGCACTTCATCCGCAGCACGCCGACCATGCCCGAGTACGAGCCCGTCGCCCTCTCGAAGCGCGCCGGCGAGGACGCTCTGCGTGCGAGGATCGGCGAGCTCGCCGAGCGCGGCGTGGAGTTCGTCGTCGTCTCGGGCGACATGATCGAGGGTACGATCACGGCGACGCTGCTCGAACGCTCGAACCCGGGCGCGATCAGCTCGCGCCGCGAATCTGCGGGCAAGCTCTACAACGTGCAGGAGTTCGCGGCCGAGGTCGCCCTCGCGGCCGTCGAGCCGATCCCGGCCGACAACACGCGCCTCGTCGGCGACGTCTCGGACTTCGCCTGACCGCTCCGCTCGTCCGAGCAGGGACAGCGGGCTGCTGACGAGTTCCGGGGCCGCTTCGCTTTATCCGATAATGCACATTATGTCAGTTCGAGGGAGACGGCGAGGTTGTGGACCGGCCACTCGACTTCTGCTTCTGCCGGCACTGGTGCTCGCGTTCATCGCCCTGCGCCTCGTGTTCGTGGTTGTGCACAAGCGCACCCGGTTCCCGGGTGCGGGCGAGACCGAGCAGAACGTTGTCGGCGATCTGGAACGACGGCCCGTCTTGGTCGGCCAGGACGCGCCTCGTGACGGGTGGACGTGCTCTACGTCCACGGCTGGCCGTCTCCTCCGCGACTTCGACGAGCTCGTGCGTTCGACACTCGCGTTGCCGCTCTCTCCTGTCTCGATGGGTCAGAAGCGGGAGGCGACGTCGTACAGCACGTCGTCGTCGCCGGCGTAGATGCCGTCCCGACGGGGCCAGTGCGAGACGACGTCGGTGAAGCCGAGCTCGCCGGCGCGGCCGACCATGTCGTCGAAGCGGGACGCGCTCTCGAGCGAGTAGTCGCCTCCTGAGTCGAGCGAGAGGTGGCGCTCGACGCTCCTCGGGTCTCTGCCCGCGGTCTCGAGGGCATGGTCGAGTCTGCCGGCGAGGTCGGCAACGCCGCTCCACCACTCCTCCCCCGTCCGCTCGGCGGGCCCGGTGGTGACCCAGCCCCGACCGTGCTCGGCGACCAGCGCGAGCCCGCGCGGGCCGTTCGCGGCGAGCACGAAGGGAACACGCGGTCTTTGCGCCGGCTCCCCCACCATGCGTGCAGCGCGCGCTGTGAACCACTCCCCTGCGATGTCGACGCCGTCCGAGCCCGGCTTCTCGAAGCGGAGCAGGACGTCGAGAGCCGTCACGAACTCGGCGAAGCGCTCGTGGCGCTCCCGCGGTGTATACGACGGCTGGCCGAGGACGCCGGCATCGAAGCCGGTTCCGCCGGAGCCGACCCCGAGGAGGATCCGGCGCCGGCCATCTCGTCGAGCGTCGCGATCTCCTTGGCGAACGGGACGGGATGTCGGAAATTCGGCGACGCGACGAAGGTGCCCAGACGCAGCGTCTCGGTGACGAGGGCCGCCGCGGTGAGTGTCGGTACCGTCGCGTGCCACGGCTCGCCGGCCAGGGAGCGCCACGAGAGGTGGTCGTAGGTCCACGCGTGGTCGAAGCCGAGCCCTTCGGCGGACTGCCACTTCCGGCGGGCGACGGCCCACGGGTCCTGCGGGAGGATGACGATGCCGTGTCGCATCGTCCGAGTGTAGGTCTGCGACGGCCTCACAGTGCGGCGGGCGGCACCGGAGGCGGATCGGGCACCTCGTCGACCACCGATCGCGGAACCATCAGGGTCGGCAGCGGCACTCGGCCAGGTCACCGCTCGCGCGCGTGCTCGAGCTGATGGAGCAGCCCGCGGGCGTCCGCGCTCACCCGTCGCGCGAGACCGGGATGGGCGGCTCCAGGATCGTCGAACGCGGCGGCCAGCGCGCTGAGCACACGAGCGGTGCTGCGCAGGTCGCCCTCCCCCATCGGCATCGGCTCACCTCGTTTGTGGATACTGCCGTCGGCGTGTCAGCGGCGGAACTCCTCCGCGGCGCCGAACGCTAGACGCGGCCGGTCGCGCAAGGCACGACGGTTGACAGATCCGCTCCCGGCGGGTCGGAGGGATCCTCCTGGCTACGCTCGGCGAATGGAGGAGCTCGAACCCGGCCCGCGGGACCGGCGTGTCCAGGTGGAGGGCCGGGGCCGTCGCCCGGATCGAGGTGGACGGTGTCCTCGCCGCCCGCGGCCAGGTCGGGGTGAGCGGGAGCGATGCGGTGCTGGACCGGATCGAGACCGGGGCGGAGTTCCGGCGGCGCGGGCTCGGAGGTCTCGTGGTCGGTGCGCTGACCTCCTGGGCAGGAGGCGAGGGCGCGCGGACCGGACTGCTCCTCGCGAGCGCGGACGGTCACGCTCTCTATCGCTCGCTCGGCTGGGCGGTCGCCGCGCCGGCGAGCACCTGGCGTGGATCCGACGGCGTGGAAGTTTGACAGGACATACATACATCTCTACAGTCGTCCCGAGGATCTCGGACGAGGCCCCATCACTGCACCGGCGCCGTGAGAGGCTGCCGACCACTCCCAGGAGGATCCTTGAGCACGACCGACATCGGTGTCGCCGTCATCGGCGCAGGCATGGCAGGCAAGGCGCACGCGGCCGCGTACCGCACCGCCCCCGCCGTGTACGGCAACACCCTCCCTCCGATCCGCCTCGTCGCGATCGCCGACACCTTTGAACCCCTCGCGAGGTCAGCGGCCGAGCGGTTCGGCTACTCCCGGCACGAGACCTCCTGGCGGGCCATCGCCGACGCGGAGGACATCGACGTCGTGTCGGTCGTCGTCGCCAACCACCTCCACCGCGAGATCGTCGACGGGCTCCTCGCCGCAGGCAAGCACGTGCTCTGCGAGAAGCCGCTCTCGGATTCGATCGCCAGCGCCCGCGCGATGGCCGAGACCGCCCGCGGAGCAGATCGGATCGCTCGGATCGGACTCACCTTCCGTCGTGCGCCCGGGATCGCCTACCTCCACGAGCTCATCGGGACGGGCGTGCTCGGCGACGTCCTGCACTTCAGCGCACGCTACTGGACCGACTACGCCGCAGACCCGGGTGTCGGCATCAGCTGGCGTTTCAAGGGCCCCCAGGGATCCGGGGTCCTGGCTGACGTCGGCAGCCACGTGTCCTACCTCGCCGAGTTCCTGGCAGGACCGGTCTCCGAGGTCAGCGGAGGACGGTTCCGCACGGTCATCCCCGAGCGCCCTCGGCCCCTCGGCGCCGTCTCCGGGCACGGAACCACCGCCGTGAGCGACGAGCTCGACACCGTCGAGAACGACGACTACGCGGCCTTCTCCCTCGGGTTCGAGAGCGGAGCGGCCGGTGCGGTCGAGGTCTCCCGGGTCGCGGCCGGGCATCCGAATACCCTGCAACTCGAGGTCTTCGGGTCCCGGGGCGCGGTGCGCTGGACGCAGGAGCGCCCGGCAGAGGTGCAGCTCTACCTCTCGGAGGGACCGGCAGCGCAGCGCGGCTACCGCACCATTCCCCTGGGGCACGACCACCCGTACATCGCCGGCGGCCTCCCCCTCGATGTCTCCGGCGTGGGCTTCGGTCAGAACGAGGGCTTCGTCTTCCAGTCCCGCGCGTTCCTCGAGGAGGTGGCGGGGCTGCCCGAAGCCGACTCCCTCCCCCGGAACGCCGGGTTCGACGAGGCCCTGCACAACATGCTCATCCTCGACGCCGTCACGCGCTCCGCCGCGGCCGGTGGCGCGACCCAGACGATCGGAGACTGATCGTGCGACTCGGCCTCTACAACGCGATCCTCCACGACCGCAGCCTTCCCGAGGCGATCGACGCGATCGCCGACGCCGGTCTCACCGGCCTCGAGCTCAACACCGGCGGCTTCCTGCCTCCCGTGCACATCCCCGACCTCGACCGGATCCTCGAGAGCGACGCCGCCCGCGACGACTACCTGGGTCTCTTCGAGGGCACGGGCGTCTCCCTCGCCGGCCTCAACTGCAACGGCAATCCTCTGCATCCCACACGGGCCATCGGCGAGAAGCACGCGGAGGACATCCGCCGGTCGGTCCGCCTCGCCGAGCGTCTGGGCCAGGACCGCGTCGTCACGATGTCGGGCCTGCCCGGAGGCGAGCCCGGGTCGACACGGGTGAACTGGGTTGTCAACGCCTGGAACTCCGCCGCGCTCGACGTGCTCGATTACCAGTGGGAGATCGCCGCGGACTTCTGGCGCGAGACCGACCGACTGGCCGCCGACCACGGCGTGAAGATCGCGCTGGAACTCCACCCGCAGAACGTGGTCTTCAACTCGGCCGACGTCCACAAGCTCCTCGACCTGACCCGCGCCACCCACCTCGGCGTCGAACTCGATGCATCGCACCTGTTCTGGCAGCAGATGGATCCGATCGCGGTCGTCCGCCACCTCGGCGAGCTGGTCGTTCAGGCCGCCGCCAAGGACGTCAGGATCAATCCGGCGACGGCCGACCTGAATGGCGTGCTCGACAACAGCTTCCGACGCCTCTCCCCCGACGAGCCCCGCACCGGCCTGGGAGGAGACGAGTGGGCCAACGAGTGGCCCCGGCCCGCGTCCTGGGACTTCGTGGCTCTGGGCAAGGGGCACGATGTGGCCTACTGGACCGAGTTCCTCGGCGCCCTCCGCGAGGTCGACGAGGACATGCTCGTCAACATCGAGCACGAGGATGTCGAGCTCGACCGTATCGAGGGCATCCAGGTCGCGGCAGGAGTCCTGAAGGCCGCCGACGACGCGTTGACCGCCTCGCTCGCCGAGGTGTGAGCGAGCGTCCCTGCAGGTGCGCAGCGGGATCGGTGCCCGGGCGCGTCCCGCGGGCGGCGGAGGGACTCCCTCCCCGCTCCGGGGCGCCCGAGCACGATGCCGTCTCGCTCCGGCGCCGAATCCGCCACGTGACGCGTATCTTGCGCCACCGCGTCATAGTGAGCGGTCGGGCGAGTCCCCCTACTATGCCCCTGCTGCACGCTGCCCCCGACTCCCCCACCCGCTCCTCCGTCCCCCGCCGCCGTGGGCGCCGTCTCGACGTGCTCGCCATCGCGGCGGCCGCTCTCGTGAACGAGCGATATCTCGACCGGAGCTTCACCCTGCCGGGTCTCGCCGCCGAGCTCCGCGTCAGCGTGTTGCTGCTCAAGATGCGCTTCCGCCGCTTCTACGGCCTCGCGCTCGACGAGCACCTGGCCCTGCGCCGCCTCGAGCTCGCCGAAGTGCTGATGGCCAGCACGCCCGTCGCGCTGGGCGGCCTCGAGCGGATCGCCCGGGGCGCGGGATACCGGGGTGCGGCCGAGCTCGACCGCGACCACCGGCGTTTCAGGCGCAGCTCGGCACTCGCAGCCTGGTTCCGTGTCTCGCCGCGGCGCGACCCGCTCGACATCGCCGTGCGCCCGGTCGTGCCGATCCGTCCCGAGATCGAGATCCTCGCGCCTGTGAGCATGCTGCCGCAGCGGGGCTGAGCCCTGCCGGTGGGGCGGTACAGTGCGACGATGCACTCCCCGGGCTCCCTCCGATGACCGCCGTCCGCTACGTCGCGATCGGCGACTCCTTCACCGAGGGCGTGGGGGACGAGCGCCCCGACGGCGTTCCACGGGGCTGGGCCGACCTCGTCGCGCAGGGCTGGGCGCGGGCCGGCGGCGAGCGGATCGAGTACGCCAACCTGGCGATCCGCGGGCGTCTGATCGCGCCGATCCTGGCTGAGCAGCTCGAGCCCGCCCTGGCGCTCGGCCCCACTCACCTGTCGTTCAACGGAGGGGGCAACGACATGCTCCGCCCACGCGCCGACATCGAGCGCATCGCCGATGCCTACCTGCGCGTGCTCGAGCGCTGCGACGAGCAGGGGGTCACACTGATCGCCCTCGCCGGCGCGGATCCCTCACCCCGGCTTCCTCTCGGCGCGGTTGTCCGTCGGCGCGGTGACGCTCTCACCGACGCCGTCCTGCGCCGGCTGGGGCATCGCAGCGACGTCGTGGTCGCCGACAACTGGCACGACCCGGCCTTCGCCGATCCCGCGCTCTGGTCCGAGGACCGCCTGCACCTCGGCCCGCGCGGGCACGTCCGAGTGGCGGAGAGGGTGCTCCGTGCGCTGGGGATGACGCCGTCGGCCCTCGAGGGGACGGCGCCCGAGCGGGGCGCCCGCTCCCGTGTCGCCTCCACTCACTACTACCGCCGGCACGTCGCCCCCTGGGTGCACCGGCGGCTCACCGGGACCTCCTCCGGAGACGGGCGCGCGGCGAAGTACGCGGCGTTCGTGCCGATCGAGCCGGTCTGACCCCTGCGATCAGCTCCAGCCGAACCGAGCGGAGAGGACGCGGGCGACCGCGTCGTACCGCGCGCGCCCGAGAGCAGCGCCCTCGCGCCGCATCCCCGCAGGATGCACGCGGAAGACGCGCTCCGGGTCGACCCAGCTCGGCCGCCCCTCCGAGTCCCAGGCCCCCGTCCCGACCGCGAGGTAGCCCGAATGCTCCTTTGAGCTCAGGCGCACCGCCAGGACGGTCCCCGCCTTCTCGACGGTCAGCACCAGTACCGGCCGGTCCTTGCCGCGGCCGTCGTGCTCCTCGTAGGGCACCCAGGTCCAGACGACCTCGCCGGGGTCCGGATCGCCGTCGGGGGTGGGGGCGTAGTCCAGTCGGACTCCGCGCAGCCGCGACGGGTCGACCTCGACCGTGCGCCCCACGCCGCTGGCGCCGGGAGTCGGTGCGGTCGTCGTCAGGTACGGGCGTTGCGGGAGTGGTCCGGCATCGGCACGAGGGGCACTCGCCCGTCCGAAGAGTCGGAGGAGCAGGGAGAGGACCGAACGCGAGGAAGGCACCACGGCACCCTAGCCCGGATGCGTCGCGGCCGGTCGGAGGCGTCGCACGAACGACGGCGGGGTGCCGACCCGAGGAGCCGGCACCCCGCCGAGTGCTGTGTCGTGAGGGTCTAGTCCGCGAGGACGTAGCCCGCCTCGCCGTGGATCGCGGTGTCGATGCCCGCGATCTCGTCCTCGTTCTTCACGCGGAATCCCATCGTCTTCTGGATCACGAAGCCGATCAGCAGGGTCATCACGAAGGAGTAGATCAGGACGGTGAAGGCCGCGAGCGCCTGCGCGCCGAGCTGGGCGAATCCGCCGCCGAGGAACAGGCCGACGTCGGTCCCGAAGAAGCCGATGTACAGCGTGCCGATCAGGCCGCCGACCAGGTGCACGCCCACCACGTCGAGGGAGTCGTCGTAGCCGAGGCGGTACTTGAGGTCGATCGCCAGGGCGCAGACGGCACCGGTGATCACGCCGAGCACGATGGCCCAGAAGGGCGAGAGACTCGCACACGCCGGGGTGATCGCGACCAGACCGGCAACCGCTCCGGAGGCAGCGCCGATCGAGGTCGGCTTGCCGTCTTTGATCTTCTCGACGACGAGCCAGCCGAGGATCGCGGCGGCCGGTGCGGCGATGGTGTTCAGGAAGGCGACTGCAGCGATCCCATCGGCTGCCAGCTCCGAGCCGGCGTTGAAGCCGAACCAGCCGAACCAGAGCAGACCCGCGCCGAGCAGCACGAACGGCGGGTTGTGCGGCTGGTGCGCGCCCTTGGTGAAGTTCACGCGCTTGCCCAGCACCAGGGCGAGGGCCAGGGCGGCCGCGCCGGCGTTGATGTGGACCGCGGTGCCGCCCGCGAAGTCGATCGCGCCGACGCCGTAGGCGATCCAGCCGCCGTCGACGACGGATCCGGTGTCGGGGTCGAGCGTGAAGTTGAAGACCCACGAGGCGACCGGGAAGTAGACGACCGTCGCCCAGACACCGGCGAAGACCATCCACGCGCCGAACTTGGCCCGGTCGGCGATGGCCCCCGAGATCAGCGCGACGGTGATGATCGCGAAGGTCGCCTGGAACGCGGCGAAGGCGAGGGTCGGGAAGGCCGATGTCTGCTCGCCGAGCGCATCCGTGTAGACACCCTGCAGCCCGATCTGGGCGGTGTCGATGCCGAGGACGCCGTCGATGCCGACGAAGGTGTCCGCGCCGGCGGGGCCGTCCGGCCCGTTCCCGAACGCGATCGCGTAGCCGTAGAGGACCCAGAGGACACCGATGAGCCCCATGGCGCCGAAGCTGAGCATCATCATGCTGATGACGCTCTTCGCGCGGACCAGACCGCCGTAGAAGAAGGCGAGTCCGGGGGTCATGAGCAGGACCAGCGCGGCTGCGATGAGCAGGAACGCGGTATTGCCTTGATCCATAGTTGAACCTCTCGTGAGTGTGCAGAGAAAAACCCGGAGCGGGAACGCGGCGTCGATGCACGTCCTCGGGACACGCTGGTGTCGGGTCACCTCGGGTAGCCCACAGTCTTGCGGCGGGACGTTTCGTCCCGTGCGGTACCGCGTTTCGTGGAGGTTACGGCCGGGGCCCTCAGGTAAAAACCGCGTTACAGAGCGCTGGCGATCGGCATGACGAATGCCGCTGGAACGCCGTGAGCCGCATCGCTCGGCTCGCGTGCCGACCCGGTCGCCGGTGTCGGAGGATCGCGCTTCCTCCCGATCGGGGCCTACTCCCCCGCGCGAGCCGGTCCGAAGGGCGTCATCGAGGTCAGGGCGATCAGACGCGACATCGAGCGGAGGTACTTCTTGCGGTAGCCGCCGCTCAGCATGTCCCCGCCGAACACCTCGTCGAGTGCGGTCCCGGAGGCGAGCACCGGGATTTGCGCGTCGTAGACGCGGTCGATGAAGGCGACCAGGCGCAGTGCGTCGGTCTGGTCGGTGAGCGCAGTGACGTCGCGGAGCACGATCGCGTCCACTCCGTCGATCACCTTGATGTATCGCGAGGGATGCACGGTCCCGAGGTGCCGGATCGCGTCGGCGAACGAGTCGTCGGTGACGACGCTGCCGGAGGGGGCCGCCGAGGCGATCGAGGCGATCTCGTCGTCGGTGCGGACGACGGCGTGCCCTTCGATGTCGCGGCGCCGGTAGTCAGTGCCGTCGATCCGCCTCGTCTCGAAGTGCGCGGCCATCGACTGGATCTCGCGGAGGAAGTCGGCGGCGGCGAACCGGCCTTCGCCGAGCGCGTTCGGCGGCGTGTTCGAGGTCGCCGCGATGCGGGTGCCGGAGGCGACCAGCTCGCCCAGGAGGCGTGTCATCAGCATCGTGTCGCCCGGGTCGTCCAGCTCGAACTCGTCGATGCAGAGCAGCGCCGAGCCCTTGAGCAGCGAGACCGTCGCTGCATAGCCGAGCGCTCCGACGAGCGCGGTGTACTCGATGAACGTGCCGAAGTAGGTGCGCCCCGGCACCGCGTGCCAGATCGCCGCGAGCAGGTGCGTCTTGCCCACTCCGAAACCGCCGTCGAGATAGACGCCGGGCTTCGCCTCCGGAGCTTTCCGGCGGCCGAACCCGAGGAAGCCGCCGCCGCCGCCCTTCGAGCCGCCGCCCGCAGTGAACGCCCGCAACGCCTCGACGGCCTCGGCCTGTGAGGGGTACTCCGGGTCGGGACGGTAGCTCTCGAAGGTCGCACCCTCGAACTGGCGCGGAGGCACCAGCGCCGAAGCGATCTCGTGGCCGCTGATCTGTGGGGAGCGCGCCGTCAGGCTGCTCGTTGCTCGGACGTCCTCGTGGCTCACTCGCGTCTCGCATCCTGCGTCCGGCGGGGTCCGGACTCGTCGTGTCCCGCTCGGGGGCATGGACGGGGCCGGACTCCGGCCTGTGTGGAACTGGTCCTGTGTGGAACTGGTCCTGTGTGGAACTGGTCCTGTGTCGAAGTGGTCGTGAGTCCGACAGGAGGACCATGTCCGAACGGTCGTGGCTCCGACCGCTCTGTGTGTCGACCGGTTCTGTGTCGACCTGTTCTGTGTCGAACTCTTACGCCGCTCTCCGTGCGGCAGAGTCCGCGGACGCGTACTGTCGCTGAAGGGCGGGCTCCAGCGTAGCCCGCTCGTGGAATCACGCCCGCGCTCAGCGCACGATCCTGGAGGTCCTCCTTGTCCGTCGAAACCGATCCGTCGCCGAAGTTCGCCTCCTACGCGCACCCCGAGCGGCTAGTGAGCGCGGACTGGCTCGAGGAACGTCTGGGCACGCCCGGCCTGGTCGTCGTCGAGTCCGACGAGGACGTCCTGCTCTACGAGACCGGCCACATCCCCGGCTCCGTCAAGATCGACTGGCACACCGACCTCAACGACCCGGTTCAGCGCGACTACATCGACGGACCCGCATTCGCCGCACTGGTCGGCGGCAAGGGCATCGCCCGCGACACCACTGTCGTGATCTACGGCGACAAGAACAACTGGTGGGCCGCCTACGCACTCTGGGTCTTCACCCTCTTCGGCCACGAGGACGTGCGCCTGCTCGACGGTGGCCGCGACAAATGGATCGCGAAGGGCCGCCCGGTCACGACCGACGCCTCCTCTCCCGAGACGGTCGAGTACCCGGTCGTCGAGCGCAGCGATTCCGAGATCCGTGCGTTCAAGGAGGACGTTCTCGCGCACTTCGGTAGCCCGCTGATCGACGTGCGCTCCCCCGAGGAGTTCTCGGGCCAGCGCACCTCCGCGCCAGCCTATCCGGAGGAGGGCGCTCTGCGCGCCGGCCACATCCCCAGCGCGCACAACGTGCCGTGGGGCCGGGCCGCAGCGGAGGACGGCACCTTCCGCCCCCTCGAGGAGCTCGACGGCATCTACCGCGAGGGCGCGGGCCTGAAGGACGGCGACTCGGTGATCGCCTACTGCCGCATCGGCGAGCGCTCGGCTCACACCTGGTTCGTGCTGACCCATCTCCTCGGGTTCCAGGGCGTCCGCAACTACGACGGCTCCTGGACGGAGTGGGGCAGCGCGGTGCGGGTCCCGATCGTGCAGGGCTCCGAGCCCGGCGAGGCCCCTCTCGCTCGCTGAGGCTCGTGGGAGCGGGCCCGCCCGCGCCAGAGCCGATCGCCGGAGTCGTGGACGAGCGACTCCGGCGCCGGGCTCCATGCGTGAGCCCGAGCGATGCCCCGGAGCCTTCCGGTGGTTCCGCCCCCTCCGCGGCCCGGTTCGACCGGGCCCTCCTCGACAGCGCCGACCGAACGGCCCCGCGCCGGGAGGTGATCTGCGGATGGAAGAATGGATCCCGATGACCGACGACAGCCTTCCCGATGCACTCCGTGAGATCCGCGACGAGTTCCTCGCCCTCGAGAAGCCGGAGCGACTGCAGCTCCTCCTCGAGTTCTCGAACGAGCTCCCCGAGCTGCCGGAGCGCTACCGCGACCACCCCGACCTCTTCGAGCGGGTCGAGGAGTGCCAGGCACCGGTCTTCATCGTCGTCGACGTCGAGGGCGGGATCGTGCACCTGCACGCGACGGCTCCTCGCGAAGCCCCGACCACCCGCGGCTTCGCGTCGATCCTGGCCCAGGGTCTCGCCGGCCTCACGCCCGAGCAGGTGCTGGCGGTGCCCGACGACTTCCCGCAGACCATCGGCCTCGCCGAGGCGGTCTCTCCGTTGCGCCTGCGCGGGATGAGCGCGCTCCTCGGCCGCACGAAGCGCCAGGTCCGCGCGCACCTGGCGGCGTGATCCTCCAGCCGCTCGTCCCCCCCGGGGCCCCCGATCCGGCTCGGTGAGGACGGGGCCCGGGCCGCGATCGCCGAGCCTACCGCCCGGGCGGTGCGACGCGCGTGCGTATCAACATGATCGCCAGCGTGACCGGGTCCAGCATCGGCTCCGACGGCACGAGCGAGACGCTGACGAACCGCGTCGACCGGACGATCCTCGGCGTCATCCGCGAGCAGGCCGATGTCGTGCTGGTCGGAGCGGCGAGCGTGCGCGCTGAGGGCTACCGCGTTCCCCGCCGCGTTCCGCTGGCCGTCGTCTCGGCCTCCGGGGATCTCGCCGGTCACCGGCTCGAGCTGCAGGAGGGTTCTCGGGTGCTGCTGCTCTTTCAGCCGCGAGGCGCGACCTCCGCTCCGCCCCCCTCGAGGTGGTGGCGATCCCGTCCGAGTCCGGCCGCCTCAGCGTGGACGCCCTTCTCGATGCCCTCGAGGCCCGAGGGCTGCATCGCGTGGTCTGCGAGGGAGGCGCGTCCCTCACGGGGCAGTTCCTCGCCTCCGGCCGGGTCGACGAGATCTGCCTGACCACCGCTGCGCGAGTGGTACTGCCCGCGCTCCCCCTCGCCGCCGACGAGGCGCCGGTGGACGACTCCTACGCGCTGACCGCCCTGGCGGTCGATGACTCCGGCAGCACCTACGCCCGGTGGAGCCGCATCCGCTGATGCCGCTGCGCGGCGTGCCTCCGTCTCATGGGCGGGCCGGAACCCTAGTCTGCGGACGTGCCCGAATTCCCAGCGTCGTCCCAGCTCCCCGAGGAGTTCCGGGTCGCGACGGAGTCGATCCGCGCCGCAGCGACGCGCGACGAGCTCACCGTGTCCGAGATCGCATCGCCCACCGGCCTCGCGCCGTGGGCCCTCGCCCTCGCCGGCGACGTCTCACCGCGGGCCCACGGCCGCGACTCCGAGCTGGGCACGGGGCGCTTCATCCTGCTCTACGACCCCGAGGAGCCCGACCAGTGGGGTGGCCCCTATCGCGTGGTCTGCTTCGCTCAGGCGCCGCTCGAGGTCGAGATCGGCACAGATCCCTTCCTCGCCGAGGTCGCGTGGTCGTGGCTGATCGACGCGCTCGAGGTGCGCGGGGCGGCGTACTCCGCGGCCTCCGGCACGGCGACCAAGGTCCTCTCCACCGGGTTCGGCGAGCTCGCCGCTCAGGGCGATGGTGCGCAGATCGAGATCCGCGCCTCCTGGAGCCCCGAGGATGCGCGTCTCGCCGCCCACGTGGAAGGCTGGGGGGAGCTGTTGTGCATGCTCGCGGGTCTCCCGCCCGTATCGGGCGACGGTGTGACCTCGCTCGCCTTCCGACGGAACAACCGTGACTGATTACCGTGTCCTCTCCACGACCGACGAATTCCTCGCCGCGGTCGACGCCCTCGCTGCCGGCGAGGGTCCTGTCGCCGTCGATGCCGAGCGCGCCTCCGGCTTCACCTACTCTCAGCGCGCCTATCTGATCCAGGTCTACCGCCGCGGAGCCGGCGCCTTCCTCCTCGACCCGCCCGCGATCGGGCGGATGGACGCCCTCCAGGCGGTGATCGGCGACGAGGAGTGGGTCCTGCACGCGGCCAGCCAGGATCTCGCCTGTCTGCGCGAGGTCGGGCTCGACCCGAGCCGCATCTTCGACACGGAGCTCGCCGCTCGCCTGCTCGGCCTGCCCAAGGTGGGGCTCGGCGCCGTCGTCGAGGATCTGCTGGGGATCCACCTCGCCAAGGAGCACTCGGCGGCCGACTGGTCGACGCGTCCGCTCCCCCAGAGCTGGCTCGTCTACGCCGCGAAGGACGTCGAGCTCCTGGTCGATCTGCGCGACCGGATGGAGGAGATGCTCGTCGCAGCGCGCAAGACGCGGATCGCCCGCGAGGAGTTCGAGGCCACCCTGGCGCGCGCACCGAAGCTCCTGCCGCCTGATCCGTGGCGACGTCTGTCCGGCACGCACTCCCTGCGCGGCCCGCGGCCCCTCGCGGTGGCGCGCGAGCTCTGGCTCGCCCGCGATGCGTTCGCCCGGGAGCGCGACATCGCTCCTGGTCGTCTCATCCCCGACTCCTCGATCATCGCGGTCGCCCGCAACATCCCGACCAGTGCCGGGCAGCTCGCGAGCCGTCGCGACTTCACCGGCCGGGCCAGCCGGGGCGAGGTCGATCGCTGGTGGGCCGCGATCGAGCGAGGGATGACGACGGAGGATCTGCCGAGCCCGACGCGGCCGGCCGCGGACACACTTCCGCCCCCACGCGCATGGGGAGACCGTAACCCGGCGGCCGACGCGCGGCTCAAGGCCGGACGCGCCGTCGTCACCGAGATCGCCGAGCTGCTGTCGCTGCCGGTCGAGAACCTGCTCACGCCCGAGCTGCTCCGCCGACTGGCGTGGAACCCGCCCGAGCCCCTGGACGCCGCTTCGGTCGCGGAGGAGCTCTCCAGGGCCGGCGCGCGGCCCTGGCAGGTCGAGGCGACCGCGGGCTCTCTCGCGACCGCGTTTGTCGAAGCGGCCCAAGCGCCGGCCGACCGCGCGGAAACCCCTTCGTAGGAAGCGGCAAAGGATTCCGGCCGGGCGGTAGCGGTTCCTACGATCGACGGCGACCGTGAGTTCCTGGGAGGCATTGTGGCCGAGAGATCCGAAGTCGTGTTCGTCGACGGAGTCCGTACTCCGTTCGGGCGTGCCGGCGAGAAGGGCATGTACTGGCAGACCCGAGCGGACGACCTCGTCGTCAAAGCGATGATCGGTCTGCTCGAGCGCAACGGGGCGCTGCCGAAGGAGCGGGTGGACGAGGTGGCCATCGCCGCCACCACCCAGCAGGGCGACCAGGGCCTGACCCTGGGCCGCACCACGGCACTGCTCGCCGGCCTGCCGAAATCGGTGCCGGGCTTCGCCATCGACCGCATGTGCGCCGGAGCGATGACGTCCGTGACCACGACCGCGGGCGGCATCGCCTTCGGCGCCTACGATGTGGTCCTCGCGGGCGGTGTCGAGCACATGGGCCGGCACCCGATGGGCTTCGGTGCCGACCCCAATCCGCGCTTCCTGTCGGAGCGGCTCGTCGGCGAGGATGCCCTGAATATGGGACGGACCGCCGAGCGGATCCACGACCGGTTCCCGCACCTGACCAAGGAGCGTGCCGACCACTACGCCCTGCGCAGTCAGCAGAAGCTCGCCGCCGCGTACGCAGCGGGGAGCATCCAGCCGGACCTCGTGCCGGTCGCCACCCGTAGCGCCTCCGGCTGGGGCCTCGCGACCGCTGACGAGGCGCCGCGACCCGAGACGACCCTCGAGGGTCTCGCGGGCCTCCGCACCCCGTTCCGCCCGCACGGCCGGGTGACCGCGGGCAACTCGTCCGGGCTGAACGACGGAGCGACCGTGTCGCTCCTGGCCAGCGCCGAGGCGGCGAAGGAGCTGGGCCTCACGACGAAGATGAGGATGGTGAGCTTCGCCTACGCCGGTGTCGAGCCCGAGATCATGGGCCTGGGCCCGGTTCCGTCGACTGAGAAGGCGCTGCGCAAGGCAGGCCTGGGCATCGAGGACATCGGGCTCTTCGAGCTCAACGAGGCGTTCGCCGTTCAGGTGCTGTCGTTCCTCGACCACTTCGGCCTCGACGACGACGATCTGCGCGTCAACGAGTACGGCGGAGCGATCGCCGTCGGCCATCCGCTCGCTTCCTCAGGCGTGCGGCTGATGATCCAGCTGGCCCGGCAGTTCGAGGCCCATCCTGAGGTCCAGTACGGTCTGACCGCCCTCTGCGTCGGCCTCGGCCAGGGTGGAACCGTCATCTGGGAGAACCCGCACTTCGACGGCAAGCGCTCACGACGGAAGGGACGCTGACCCATGCTCGACGGATTCGAGAACCTGGCAGACCTCGCCGAGGGCGAGGTGGTCACCCACTCCTACGTCCGCGACGTGCCGCTGCCCAGCGGACGCACGCTCGCCCTGATCACCCTCGACAACGACCGCGACCACACCCGCCCCAACACCTTCGGGCCCGCGTCGCTCTTCGAGCTGGCCGACGTGCTGATCGGGCAGAAGGAGCGCGCCTCCCGGGGTGAGATCCAGGCGGTGGGTATCACCG
Source organism: Rathayibacter tanaceti (assembly GCF_001634385.1). GTDB lineage: Bacteria > Actinomycetota > Actinomycetes > Actinomycetales > Microbacteriaceae > Rathayibacter > Rathayibacter tanaceti. The sequence goes on from NZ_LIIN01000001.1 coordinate 56,974, forward strand.
GCAAGCCTTTCATCCTCGCCGCCGGTGCCGATCTCAGCAAGGTCGGTCAGATCCCGAGCCGAGAGCTCGGCCGGCAGCTGGCCCGGCTGGGGCACCGCACGCTGGGGATGCTCGCGGAGCTGGGCGTCCCGTCCTTCGCCTTCATCAACGGCCTGGCTCTGGGCGGTGGGACCGAGATCGGCCTCAACGCCGACTACCGCACGGTCGACTCGTCGATCCCGGCGCTCGGGCTCCCTGAGGTGTTCCTCGGCATCATCCCCGGGTGGGGCGGTGCCTGGCTGCTGCCCAACCTCATCGGCATCGAGAACGCGCTCAAGGTCGTCGTCGAGAACCCGTTGAAGAACAACCGCACCCTCAAGGGACAGGAGGTGTTCGACCTCGGGATCGCCGATGCGCTGTTCGCTCCGGCGAACTTCCTCGAGGACTCGCTCCGGTGGGCCGACGGAGTGCTCGGCGGCACGGTGAAGGTCGAGCGACCGAACGCGCCCGGCATGCTCGAGCGGCTGGTCACGTGGGACGTTGCGATCTCGGTCGCCCGCAAGCAGCTGAAGTCGCGCATCGGCTCGGTGGCCGCGTCCCCCTACCGTGCCCTCGACCTGCTGAAAGCGGCGAAGAACACCACTCGAGAGGAGGGCTTCGCCGCCGAGGACGAGGCGCTGGCCGACCTGATCTCCGGCGACCAGTTCCGCGCGAGCATCTACGCCTTCGATCTCGTGCAGAAGCGGGCGAAGCGTCCCGCCGGGGCGCCGGACAAGGCGCTCGCGAAGCCGGTCTCGAAGGTCGGCGTGGTCGGCGCCGGGCTGATGGCCACGCAGTTCGCGCTCCTCTTCGTGCGCCGTCTCCAGGTCCCGGTGGTCATCACCGACCTCGACCAGGAGCGGGTCGACAAGGCAGTGGCGGCCATCAGGGGCGAGATCGATGCCCTGCTGGCGAAGGGCCGCGTCTCGCTCGACGACGCCAACCGCCTCCGGGCGCTGATCACCGGCACGACCGATCGCACCGACTTCGCGGACGCCGACTGGGTGATCGAGGCCGTCTTCGAGGAGCTCTCCGTGAAGCAGGAGGTGTTCGCCGACCTCGAGCGCTACGTGTCGCCGACGGCGGTCCTCGCCACCAACACCTCGTCCCTGTCGGTCGAGCTGATCGGGGAGAGGCTGGAGCACCCGGAGCGCCTCGTCGGCTTCCACTTCTTCAACCCGGTCGCGGTGATGCCGCTGATCGAGGTCGTCCGCACACCGCAGACCGATGACGAGACGCTCTCGACTGCGATGGTGACCGCCGCGACACTCAAGAAGAACGCGGTTATCACCCGCGACACTCCTGGTTTCGTCGTCAACCGCCTGCTCGCGAAGGTCCTGGGCGAGGCGATGCACGCCGTCGACACCGGTACGCCGTTCGAGGTGGTCGAGCGCTCGCTCGCCCCCTTCGGTCTACCGATGACGCCCTTCGAGCTACTGGAGCTCGTCGGTCTCAAGGTGGGCGCGCACGTTCTCGACACCCACCACGCGGCCTTCCCGGAGCGCTTCTTCGACAGTCCGAACCTGCATCGGCTCGCGGAGCTCGGCCACGTGTTCGAGCGCGACGCGAAGGGGCGGGTCAAGGGCGTCGACAAGCGGGCGGCCGCGATCGTCGCGGGCGGCACCGAGCCGATGACCGCCGAGGAGCTACGGCTCCGCGTCGAGACCGGGCTCGCCGACGAGGTCAAGCGGATGCTGGACGACGGCGTGGTTCACGCGGCGGACGACATCGACCTCTGTCTCATCCTCGGCGCCGGCTATCCGTTCCAGATGGGCGGGCTGACTCCGTATCTCGACCGCGTCGGCGCGAGCGCTCGCGCTTTCGGCGACACGTTCCACCACCCCGCCGTCCGCGGCGTCGACTGACCCGGAGCGGCGCCGGGGACACTTCGGCGCCGCTCCCTCCGGCCCGCGACGCCGGATCTCAGCGAATCCCGTCGTGAGGAAGCCCCGATCGCCGGCGGATCGCGCTCCGACCGGAGAGGCGTCAGTCGCTGCGGGCGTCGTTGCGCGCGGACACCTCGTCCGGCAGCGGACGCGCGACGGGTATCTTGCTGCCCAGCACCTGGGCCACGACGTCGCGAGCGATGTGCTGCGGAGTCAGCCCGACGTCCTCGAGGATCTCCTCGCGCTTCGCGTGGTCGAGGAACTGGTCGGGGAGCCCGAGTTCGGTGACAGCGGTGTCCACACCCGCCTCGCGCAGATCCTGGCGGATCCGGGTGCCGATTCCGCCGACGCGCACGCCGTCCTCGATCGAGACGACGAGGCGGTGCTCCCGGGCGAGCTCGATGATGCTGGTGGGCACAGGAACGACCCAGCGCGGATCGACCACGGTCGCTCCGATGCCCTGCGCGGCGAGCCGCTGCGCGACTTCGAGGCCCATCGCGGCCATCGGTCCGACGGTGACGATCAGCACGTCCTGGCGCTCGGCGCGGGCGAGCACGTCCACTCCGTCGCCGAGGCGCTCCATCGCGTCGATCTCGTCGCCGACGCTCCCTTTCGAGAAGCGGACGACGGTCGGCGCATCGGTGACCCCGACTGCCTCCCGCAATTCCTCGCGGAGCCTGACGGAGTCGCGCGGCGCCGCCAGGCGGATGTTTGGCACGACCTGGAGGATGGCGAGATCCCACATGCCGTGGTGGCTCGGCCCATCGGGGCCGGTCACGCCCGCGCGGTCGAGCACGAAGGTCACGCCGGCCCGGTGGAGGGCGACGTCCATCAGCACCTGGTCAAACGCGCGGTTCACGAAGGTCGCGTACAGAGCGACCACGGGGTGGAGGCCTCCGAAGGCGAGCCCCGCCGCGGAGGTGACGGCATGCTGTTCGGCGATGCCGACGTCGAACACGCGCTCGGGGTACTTCTCGGCGAGACGGTCGAGCCCGACCGGGCGGAGCATCGCGGCCGTGATCCCGACGATCGTCGGGTCCTCATCGGCGAGCGTCACGATCTCCTCCGCGAAGACGGAGGTCCACGAGCGGGCACCGGCGGCGCTCAGCGGCTCGCCCGTCTCGGGATCGATCTGCCCGACCGCGTGGAACTGGTCGGCGAGGTCGTCGACCGCGGGCCCGAATCCTCTGCCCTTCTGGGTGATCGCGTGGACGATGACGGGCTGGCCGTAGTCCTTCGCCTGCTGCAGAGCCTCCTCCATCGCCGTCACGTCGTGACCGTCGATCGGGCCGAGGTACTTGATGTCGAGGTTCGAGTAGAGCGCCTCGTTGTTGATGAAGCGACTGAGGAACCCGTGCAGTCCTCCGCGCACGCCACGGTAGACGGCCGCGGCGGGGCCGCCCAGCCGCTCCGATACGGCGCGGGACCCACGGTGCATCGTGCGGTAGGTGGGCCGGGTCCGCACGCCGTTGAGGAACCGTGCCATTCCGCCGATGGTCGGGGCGTAGGAGCGCCCGTTGTCGTTGACGACGATGACGAGGCCACGGGAATTGTCATCGCTGATGTTGTTCAGCGCCTCCCACGTCATCCCGCCGGTCAGGGCACCGTCACCGACGACGGCGACGACGTGGCGGTCCCTCTGTCCGGTCATGGTGAAGGCGCGGGAGATACCGTCGGCCCACGAGAGCGAGCTGGAGGCGTGCGAACTCTCGACGATGTCGTGCGGCGACTCCGCGCGCTGCGGGTAGCCGGCGAGCCCGCCGCGCTCACGCAGACGCGAGAAGTCCTGGCGACCGGTCAGCAGCTTGTGCACGTACGACTGGTGGCCGGTGTCGAAGATGATCGCATCGCGCGGTGAGTCGAACACGCGGTGGATCGCGATCGTCGTCTCGACGACTCCGAGATTGGGACCGAGATGCCCGCCGGTCTTCGAGACCTCGCGCACCAGGAAGTCGCGGATCTCCTGCGCGAGTGTCTCGAGCTCGGCCGTGGTCAGGCGATCGAGATCGCGCGGACCGCCGATGGTCTCGAGAACAGCCATGCGCGTCGCCTTCCAGGGTCGAGTCGAGGGGTGGGAACGTTGTCCGAGTCTACGCACGGGGTCCCCGCGAACGCGTGTGCGCCTCCCCCGAAGGGGAGGCGCACACGTTCTGCGGCTGATCAGACGAGCGAGCGGAGCACGTACTGCAGGATCCCGCCGTTGCGGTAGTAGTCCGCCTCGCCCGGGGTGTCGATGCGGACGACCGCGTCGAACTCGACGGTCTGCTTGCCTTCGGCGGAATGCGCCGTCGGCTCGGCGATCACGTGCACCGTCTTGGGGGTCACACCCTCGTTCAGCTGCGCGATCCCCGAGATGCTGATGGACTCTGTGCCGTCCAGCCCGAGCGACTCCCAGCTCTGGCCGGCCGGGAACTGCAACGGGACGACGCCCATTCCGATGAGGTTGGAGCGGTGGATCCGCTCAAAGCTCTCGACGATGACCGCCTTGACTCCGAGCAGGCTCGTGCCCTTGGCCGCCCAGTCGCGCGACGAACCAGAGCCGTACTCCTTGCCGCCGAGGATCACGAGGGGCGTGCCTTCGGCCTGGTAGTTCTGCGAGGCGTCGTAGATGAACGACTGCGGAGCGTCCGGCTGCGTGAAGTCGCGGGTGTAGCCGCCCTCGACTCCGTCGAGCAGCTGGTTGCGCAGGCGGATGTTCGCGAAGGTACCCCGGATCATCACCTCGTGATTGCCGCGTCGCGAGCCGTAGGAGTTGTAGTCCTTGCGGTCGATGCCGTGATCGTCCAGGTAGCGGCCGGCCGGGCTGTCGGCCTTGATCGAGCCGGCCGGGCTGATGTGGTCGGTGGTGACGGAATCGCCCAGCTTGGCCAGCACCCGGGCGTCGGCGATGTCGGTGACCGGGGTGGTCTCCATCGTCATGCCGTCGAAGTACGGGGGCTTCCGCACGTAGGTCGACGACTCGTCCCACTCGAAGATCGAGCCCTCGGGGGTCTGCAGCGCGCGCCAGCGCTCGTCGCCGTCGAACACGCCCGCGTACTGGGTGTCGAACATCGACTTGTCGATCGAGGAATCGATCGTCGCCTGCACCTCGGCCGCGTCGGGCCAGATGTCCTTGAGGAACACGTCGTTCCCCTCGGCGTCGGTGCCGAGCGCGTCGACCTCGAAGTCGAAGTTCATCGAGCCGGCGAGCGCGTAGGCGATCACGAGCGGAGGGCTCGCGAGGTAGTTCATCTTGACGTCGGGGTTGATGCGGCCCTCGAAGTTGCGGTTGCCCGAGAGCACAGCGGTCACCGCGAGGTCGTTGTCCTGCACAGCGGTCGAGATCTCCTCGAGCAGAGGGCCGGAGTTGCCGATGCAGGTCGTGCAGCCGTAGCCGACGGTGTAGAAGCCGAGCGCCTCGAGCGACTCGGTGAGCCCCGCCTTCTCGTAGTAGTCGGTGACCACCTTGGAGCCGGGCGCCAGCGTGGTCTTGACCCACGGCTTGGCCTTGAGGCCCTTCTGCGCGGCGTTGCGGGCCAGCAGGCCGGCCGCGAGCATCACCGAGGGGTTCGACGTGTTCGTGCACGAGGTGATCGCGGCGATCGCGACAGCTCCGTGGTCGATGGTGAAGCTCTCGCCCCGGTCGCCCAGCTCCACCGTCGTCGGCTTGGACGCCGTGGCCGGTGCGTGCGAGCGGTGGGTGTGCTCGTGCGAGCTGTGAGCGTCCTGCGGCTGCAGCTCTCCCGGGTCGGAGGCGGGGAACGACTCCGAGATCGTGAGGTCGACGATGTCGTGCGAGACGTCAGCGTAGTTGTTCAGGTCCGACTCGAACTGCGTCTTGGCTGCGGAGAGCTCGATGCGGTCCTGCGGGCGCTTCGGTCCGGCGATCGAGGGGACGACGGTGCCGAGGTCCAGCTCGAGGTACTCGCTGAACACGGGCTCGACCGCGGGGTCGTGCCAGAGCTTCTGCAGCTTGGAGTACTGCTCGACGAGAGCGATCTGCTCATCGCTGCGCCCGGTCAGGCGCAGGTAGTCGAGGGTGACGTCGTCGATCGGGAACATCGCGGCGGTTGACCCGAACTCGGGGCTCATGTTGCCGATCGTCGCGCGGTTCGCGAGCGGGACCTCGGCGACGCCCGCTCCGTAGAATTCGACGAACTTGCCGACGACGCCGTGCTTGCGCAGCATCTGCGTGATGGTGAGGACGACGTCCGTCGCCGTCACCCCCGTCGGGATGGAACCCGACAGCTTGAAGCCGACGACCTTCGGGATGAGCATCGAGACGGGCTGGCCGAGCATCGCGGCCTCGGCCTCGATGCCGCCCACGCCCCAGCCGAGCACGCCGAGCCCGTTGACCATCGTGGTGTGCGAGTCGGTGCCGACGCAGGTGTCCGGGTAGGCGCGCAGCGCGCCGTCGACCTCGCGCGTCATGGTGACGCGCGCGAGATACTCGATGTTGACCTGGTGCACGATGCCGGTCCCCGGCGGGACGACCTTGAAATCGTCGAAGGCGGTCTGGCCCCAGCGGAGGAACTGGTAGCGCTCTCCGTTGCGCTCGTACTCGAGCTCCACGTTGCGCTCGAGGGCGTCCTCGGTGCCGAAGAGGTCGGCGATCACGGAGTGGTCGATGACCATCTCGGCCGGGGCGAGCGGGTTGATCCTGTTCGCGTCCCCGCCCAGGGCCGCGACGGCCTCGCGCATGGTGGCGAGATCGACGATGCAGGGCACGCCGGTGAAGTCTTGCATCACCACGCGGGCCGGGGTGAACTGGATCTCGGTGTCGGGCTCCGACTCCGGGACCCACTCGCCGAGGGCGCGGATGTGGTCGGCCGTGATGTTGGCGCCGTCCTCGGTGCGGAGGAGGTTCTCGAGCAGCACCTTGAGGCTGAACGGGAGCTTCTCGTGACCGGGGACCCGGTCGATGCGGAACACCTCGTAGTCGGTCGAGCCGACCTTCAGGGTGTCTTTCGATCCAAAGCTGTCTACCGCGGACACGTCGCCCTCTCCTTCGCTGACTGCGACCACCACCGACGGGCGGAGCCGCTCTCCGTCCTCATCTTGACGACCGCGCACGTCGACCTGCCACCAAGGAGGACCTAACTCTGCGACGCCGCAGCCCCCGGTCGTCCTCGCCGCGACGGTGCGGGAAGGCGAGCACTATTTATCTCGACGTCGAGACAATTCTACGCATGTTCCGGACGCACGTCGTCATCGTCGCGCTCGGAGGCCCCGCGGTACTCCGCCCGCACGGCGAGAACGGTGAGGACCAGCAACGGGGCGTAGAGGGGGAGTCCGAGCACGAGCTTCCAGGTGCCCAGCGCCGTCGTGTCCTCGGCCAGGAAGAGCGGGTACTGCACAGCGAGGCGCAGGAGGAAGAGCCCGGCCCACGCCAGCGTCAGCGCCCCGAAGAGACGGCGCTTGCGGCGGTCGTCTCGCCAGCCCGTGCCGTCGCCCATCAGGTAGCCGGCTGCCACGCCGATCAGCGGCCAGCGCACGAGCACCGAGACGAGGAAGACGAGTCCGTAGGCGAGATTGGTGATCAGGCCGGGCACGAAGTTGTCCACCGCCCGGCCGGTGACCAGTGCAAGTGCCGCCGAGACCACGACGCCGAGGAGGCCGCCGACGGCCTGAATGACCGGGGTCCTTCCGAGGATCCGCGCGACAGTGAACGCCACCGCAAGGCCGACGGAGGCGACCAGCGAGAGCACCAGCTCCGAGGTCACCGTGTAGAGCAGCACGAAGGCGATGCCCGGGACGACGGCCTCGAGGATGCCCCGGACTCCGCCCATCGTGCGCAGCAGCGCCCTCCCGTCGAAAGGCTCGCCGTCGGCGACCGCTCCGAGACCGGAGCGGCGCGCCGCCTGCGCGATCGCGTCCGCCACCTCCGGGCGCGCGGGTTCCTCGTGCTCGGGGCGCGGCGGCTCCATGCCGGTCAGCTCGCGCTCTGCTGGGTCTGGCCGCCCGTGGGGACCTTGAGCGGGATGAGGTCGCGCGGAGGCATGGGACCACTGCCGCGGACGACAACGATGCTGCGGAACAGCTCCTCGACCGCGGCTGCTGCCTTCTCGTCGACGGCGCCCGCTCCGGCGATCACCCCGCGCAGGAACCAGCGCGGGCCGTCGACTCCGACGAACCGCGCCACGCGGGTCTGACCGCCCGCGAGGGGCAGCTCCGCGACGAGCTCCGGACCGAAGACGCCCTCGCGCTCTGTGGTCGATCCACCCTGGCGGCCGATCTGCTCGGCGATCTGACCGCGGATCTCGTGCCAGAGGCCGGATGAGCGCGGCGCCGAGAAGGGCTGCACCTGCAGGGTCGACTCCGCGTAGTCCAGGCCCACGGCGATCACGCGCTTCGTGCCCTCCTCGACCTCGAGACGGATGTGCATGCCCTCGCGAGGCAGCACCTTGACCCCGCCGAGGTCGATGTAGGGGCGGACGGGGTTGGCCTCGAGCTCGTCGAGCGGACCGGCCTCGGCGCGGTCGTCCGGGGCCGACTTCTCGAAGTCCTGCTGGATCTGCTCGACGGACTCGTCGGCGGTGGGCTGGATGTCGCTCATGCGCTCTCCTCGTGGATTCTGGTCTCCTGGGCGTCGACGGCGTACCCGGTCGATCCGAAGCCGCCCGTGCCGCGGACCGACTCCGGAAGCTCGTCGACGCTCGTGAAGCGCGCCTGGACCACCGGGACGATCACGAGCTGCGCGATCCGATCCCCCGTCGAGACGTGGTAGCTCTCACGACTGTCCGTGTTCAGCAGCGCCACCCGGATCTCGCCGCGGTAGCCCGCGTCGATCGTGCCGGGGGCGTTGACGACGGTGATGCCGTGCGTGAAGGCCAGGCCGCTGCGGGGGACGACCAGGCCGGCGTGTCCCTCCGGCAGTGCGATTGCGACTCCTGTCCCGACGCTGGCACGCTCGCCGGGAGCGAGGACCACGTCCTCCGTGGAGTGCAGATCGGCTCCGGCGTCGCCCGGTCGGGCGTAGGACGGGAGCTGGTCTGCGCGGATCGGGACGTCGACGGTTGCAAGCACGTGACGAGGGTAGACCACTTCGTCTGGTGCAATAGGGGTATGCCGTCCTACCGAGAGAGGCTGTGGCCCGCGCCCTGGCTCTTCATCGCCACCGCCCTCGTCGTGCCCGCCAGCATCCTGGTGTTCGCACCCATCGACCTCGTGGTCGGGGTGATCGTCGCGGTGGTGCTCTACGCGGGCTGCGTCCTCTCGCTGCTGGCGCTGTCGCCCGTGATCGAGGTGGCGGAGGGAGAGCTGCGCGCGGGGCGAGCGCACATCCCGCTCGAGCTGGTCGGCGAGCCCACGGCGCACACCGGCAGGCAGGCGTTCGCCGAGCGCGGACCGCGACTCGACGCTCGGGCCTATCTGGTCATCCGCGGCTGGGTGAAGGACGTGGTGCGGGTTCCCCTCGACGACCCGGAGGACCCGACTCCGTACTGGCTTCTCTCGAGCCGGCGCCCGAACGACATCGTCGCCGCGATCCAGGGATCACGGCGACGGAGCGGTCGTCCTTCGGAGCCCGGAGGCGCTTAAGCGGCGCACTCCAGACAGATCGGACCGAGCTTCTCCTCGTGGTCGATCTGCGAGCGGTGCTTCACCAGGAAGCAGCTCACGCACGTGAACTCGTCCGCCTGGGGCGGAAGGACCACGACGTCCAGATCGAGGTCGGACAGATCGGCGCCGGGCAGTTCGAATCCGCCCGGGTTGTCGGCGTCATCGACGTCCACGACTCCGGACATCTTGTCGGGGACTCGCTCCTTCAGGGCCTCGATCGACTCGGAGTCGTCATCGGTCTTGCGGGGGGCGTCGTAGTCCGTAGCCATTCCCATCCACTTCTTATTTCTGCTGTTCAACAAATCGGCGGGGTCAGTGTGCATCACGACGCATCGATTCGCAAACCACCTCGAACGGCGCTTGACACCCGTTCGCCCCGCTTCCTTCCGCACCAACTTTCGACCCGCCCGGGGTATTCCCGGCCAACGGGCCGGGCGCGTGGCATCCTGGCCCGGTCCGCGTCCAGAAGGAGGGTCCCCGCGATGATGGAACTGAAGGTGATCGGCGTCGAGGGCGGATCGCTCGTCCTCGTGTCGGAGGGCGGCGAGCGATTCTCGGTGCGCATCGACGAGACGCTGCAGAGCCAGCTCCGGCCGCGGGTGCACTCCCTCCCGCCGCGCGAGAAGCGCGTCTCGCCCCGCGAGATCCAGGCGCACATCCGCTCCGGGCTCTCGGCGGACGAGGTCGCCGAGCTCACGGGAGCCGACCTCGACTACGTGCAGCGCTTCGAGGGGCCGGTGACCGCCGAGCGAGAGCACGTCGTCGCCTCCGCGTTGGCCGTGCGCGTGTACACCACCACCGACCCGGACCCGCTCGAGGAGGGAACACCCTTCGGCGACGTCATCCGCGAGCGTCTCGCCGCCCTCGGCGCCGAGGGCGAGCAGTGGTCGAGCTGGAAGGAGGAGGAGGGTTGGGTCGTCAAACTCCTCTTCCGCTCCGACGAAATCGACCACGATGCGCGCTGGCGCTTCGACCCGAGGAAGGCCCTCCTCGCCCCGCTCACCTCCGAGGCGATCACGCTCTCGCAGCAGGGGGAGATCCGTCCGACGCTGATCCCGCGCCTGCGTGCGGTGATCCCGGCCGCCGTCGACGAGCTCGCGACCCGCTTCGATCCCGATGCTCCCGCCACCCCGCAGCCGGAGCCGCGCTCCCCGCGGTCCGAGCACCCCACAGCCGGTCGGCCGGCTGCGATGCCCCATGCGCGACCCGCCGCCGTCCGCCCCTCCGACACGGAGCCGCAGCCGGCACTCGCCGAGACTCCGCGCCCCGTCTCGACGCTCCCCCGCCCCGTCAGCAGCACCACGGAGCAGAGGGAGCGCAACCTCAACGACACGGCCGACCTGCTCGACGCCCTGCGGCGCCGACGCGGTGAGCGCGATACCGCATCGTCTCTTCGAGGGCGGGAGGAGCCTGTACAGCAACCGGAGGCTCCGGTCGCCGAGAAGGCTCCTGAGCCGCCCGCACCGCTCCCCCGGCCCCCGAGCAGCCGTCCGGTATGCGCGGAAGTGTCCGCCGAGGTCGGGCGTCGATGCCCAGCTGGGATGAGATCGTCTTCGGGGCGCGCAGCGACGACTGATCGGCCGGGGCCCGCGGGCTCCTGCCGGTCGCCGTGTGGATCAGCCGGTCGAGACCGCTCCGAACCCGAGCAGGGGCACCTGCGTCTCCTCGGGCGTGAGCGATCCATGCTGGCCGATCATCGAGCGCCCGGAGGAATCGTCGGCCGCGTAGTACGCGATCGTCTTGCGTGCGGCGACGAAGACGTCACCCATCCGCCCCGCGGCCTCGGGCCCGATGTCGCCGAACCAGCCGCTGGCCTCCACCTCTGCGCGGGTCGCGACCCACGCACGGGTGCCCTCTGCGTCGAGCCAGCGGCGCGCCACCTCGTCGGCGTTCCTACCGGGCTCGAGATGCAGCTGCAGGCATCGCGGTTCACCGCCCAGGTGCCGCACTCCCTCGAGCAGCGGACCTCTCTGGATCAGGATGTGCGAGGAGGCTGGCACGTCCACGATTCCATGATCGGCCGTGACCAGCAGGCCCTCGCGGCCCTGGAGGCGCCGGACGGCGACCGCGAGCTCGCCGTCGAGCTGCTCCAGCGCTGCCGTCCACTCGGCTGACTGCCACCCCCGAGCGTGCGCGGCCTGATCGAGCTCCGGGACGTAGAGGTACACCAGCTGCCGGCCGCCCTCGTCGAGCAGGGCCCGGGCGGCCGCGAACCGCTCGGCGACCGACCCCGCCGAGTGATACTCGGCGCCGCGGAGGATCGCCCGCGTGAGTCCCGAGCGTGCATAGCGTGCCGGACCGATCACGCCCGCCCGCACGCCGGCCGCGGTCGCCCGCTCGAACACGGTCGACCGCGGCTGCCACAGCTCGGGCACCATCCGCTCGTCCCAGCCGGAGAGCTGGTTCACCAGTCGATCCGACGCCCGATCGAGCACACGGTAGCCGACCATCCCGTGCCCCCCGGGCCGCAGACCCGTCGTGAGGCTCGCGAGGGCCGCGGCTGTCGTAGTCGGGAAGCCCGAGACCAGCGTGGTGGCGCGGTTCAGTGCGGGAGCGAGGAGGCGCGAGTGCCCGGATCGCTGCCGCAGGTTCGCGGCACCGAGGCCGTCGACCAGGACCACCACGATCCGCTCGACCCGCGGCGACCCGAGGAGCCCGGGACGCCCGAGGAGCGCATCGAGGGCTCCCGGCAGCACGTCGGCGAGGCTCCGTCGCCCGGTGGGGGCGGGCGGTAGCATAGGGGTCATTGCGCCAGTGTCGCACAGCC
>NZ_LIIN01000002.1 GCF_001634385.1 Rathayibacter tanaceti
GACGAGAGGCGCCGGGCCGAGAACGGAGGCGTCGCGGCCCGCGCGCACAGCGGTCGCGCCCTGCGCCTCCAGCGAGTCCGCGAGGAGACGGCCGAGGCCGCCTGACGCTCCGAGGACGAGGACGACGGCACCGTCGAGTCGAGTCATGGGGCGAGCCTAGACAGATCCGGCCGCGAGGGCCGCCACCGTCGAGCCCCGACTCGCGGGTGCTGGTGCGGACGGTGAGCGGAGACGCGCGGGTCTCCCCGCCCCGATCCCGGCGCAGCCGTCAGCACCATCGGTCGGGATCGAGTCACCGACGCAGGTCCGACGCGGTCTCGTCAGCCTCGCGACGGAGGCGTTCGCTCCGACCGTCGGCGACCACGACGTCGCCCCTGGCGACACGGAGGTCGAAGGGACGGACCCGCGAGAGCAGTTCCGCCATGACTCCCTCCACTGCCTCGCGGCCGAGGTTCGAGATCACCCAGATATCCGAGTCGCCGTCGATCGAGACCCTCTTCGCCCTCGTCCTCGCGGGCAGATCAGGCTCCGATGAGACGAATCCCGGAAGAGCGACGGCCTCCCTCCCGAGTTCACTCGCGAGGATCCTCGCGACTTCCCGCAGCGCGCCGACCGCTGTGTACGGCCCCGCGTCGAACTCCGCCTGCCGTGTGCGGCTGAGCAGAAGATAGGTCCTGTACCGCGTCTTTCCCCGCAAACGGTCGTAGCGCCACTCGAGCTGACGCCCTCGATGCTGGACATTTCCCGCATTCTTGGTCTTCTCGATGTAGTCCTGCCCGAAGTGGGCGAGCATCTCGTCGTCGAGACGCCGGACTCGAGTGACCGGACCACCCGATTCCATCAGCGCTCGCACCTGCTCGCTGTCGACGTCCTCCAACGCCGATTCGAGCAGCTCGACCGTGTCGATCCCGCAGCAGCGCGCGAGTTCGATTCCGAATTCGATCCCTATTTGGCTGCCGTCGGTGTCGTCGGGGAACCGCGACTGCAGGAAGTCGGAGAGTGCATCCTTGTCCAGCGGAGTCGACAGGGTCTCCCCGTGCACGGCCTCCGGCTCGACTCGGACCTGGATGTGCGGCCTCTCACTGTCGATCGTCGGTCGCGCGAGAATCCGATCGATGGCCACGAACGTCTCATCGAGTGCGCGTCGCGCGTCGGACGCCGCGCCGAAGAGCTGGTCGATCGTCTCCTTGTCCTGCTTGCCGACCGCCTCGTACTGCGCGCCCTTGTAGCGTCTCGCGTGCTCGAATTCCGCCCACGCATGTCCTGCCACTGTGCGGATCTGGATCTCGAGGCCTCCGAACGTCGTGAAGTAGCGCTCGAGCTCTCCGCCGGAGACGACCCAGTCGGAGTCGTGGCCGTCGACTTCTCCGGAGACGACGATGTGCAGGCAGTCGTATCCGCGCAGGCGCGGCGGCTTCTCATCCCCGGGATTCCGATCCTCACCGGTCAGGACGGCGAATCGGGAGCGGATCAGCTCCCCCACGCGGTCTCTGTCCGTATTCGAGTACGTGATGATGCGGATCGCGACGATGTCCGTGATCTTCGCCATGGGATCCGTGTACTTCTTCAGCCGCTGCTTCCGCTGGAAGGACGCTATCGATTTCGCTCGCGCCGACACGGCGTGCGGCTGGATGCTCGACTCCGCGAGCAAGCGGCGGACATAGCTCTCGACCTCCTCCGCCGCGCGGGGAAGCCAGTCCCAGTTCGTGTAGTCCACATCGTCGATACTGCTCATCCCGCTCCCCTGTGCTGTCTGTTCCTCAATTCCCCCGCGTTTCACGGTACAGGCCCTTTCGCGGTAGAGGCCGTTTCACGGTAACCGAGCGCGATCTCCGGAGACTGCGCGCCGAGGGAGACGTCGACGCCGCAGGTGCGTCCGTCGAACGAGACGTCCGACGAGGTGTAGCCGATGCCGGTGATCACGTCGCGGACGACGGTCGGGATCTCCACGTAGCCGGAGGTCGTCACCTCCCCGGCGACGTGGACGAGACCGGTCGTCATCATCGTCTCCACGGCGACGCACGCGTGCGGATCGAGGGCGAGGACGGCGTCGAGGATCCGATCCGAGATCTGGTCGCAGATCGTGTCGGGGTGCCCCTCCGTCACCGATTCGGAGGTGAAGAGGCGGAGTGTCGTCGGGGTGTCGGACATGCTGTCTTGTGAAGGCGGGGCGGGGAAGCGAGGGGTGCGATCGGAGCGTCGGCTCCCGTCGCGGGGCGGGTCAGACGAGCTCGTCGAGCCGGGTCAGGCGCGGGGAGAGGCCTGCGGCGCGAGCGAGCTGCTCGGCGTGGGACCGCGCGGCCTCGAGCGCGGAGGCCGCGGTGGACGCCTCCGCTCTGACCTGGAGTACACGGTCGCCCGAGGAGCGCAGTGCGGGAGCAGAGTCGCGGCGCAGCCACACGACTGCGGTCGTGGTGGGCTCGGCGGAATCGTCGGGCATTCGGAAGGAGGAGGCCTCCTCCGCCGCGCCGAACCAGATCGCCTGCGCCGACCGCTGCACCGGCACGAGCCTGTCGAGCACTCGGTCGCCGAAGATCTGCTCGACCTGGAGCGCGTCCATATCGACGCCACGACCGTCCGCGACCATCAGGTAGATGTCGTCGCCGCCGACCCGAGCATGCGTCTCCAGCGGCACGGGGCCGCGCTCGGTCAGGACGAACTCGGTGTGCGAGGGGCCGTAGCGCAGCCCGAGTGTGCGGAGGAGCCGGCGGGTGCGCTCGGCGAACTCCGTCCGCACGGCGTCGGGGAGATCCGCCGGCAGCACGTGCCCCATCTCGACGAGTGTGCGCGGATCGGAGTACTTCCGTGTGACGGCGAGGACGACGTGCGTCCCGTCCTCCGAGAACGCCTCCACGCTGTACTGCGGGCCGTCGAGGAACTCCTCGACGAGCACGGCGGCCGACACCGCCAGCGCGCGCTCTCCCGCCGCCGACAGCCCGTCCTCGGAACGGAGGACGCTGACCCCCTGCGACCCCGTCGAATCGGACGGCTTCACCACGAGCGGGAACCCGATCGCCGCGGCGGCCGTGCGCAGTGACGCCTCGTCGTGGGCCATCGCGGACCGGACTGCGAGGTCGGGGTCACCCGCGAGGCGCCGCCGCATCGCGCCTTTGTCGCCGATGGCGGTGATGGTCGCCACCGAGTGGAAGACGAGTCCGGTGCGCTCCGCGAAGCGGGCGGCGAGGAGCGCCAGGTGGTCGACCAGGGCGACGACGTGGGTCGGCGTCGGGCCCCGTCGCGCGACCGCCTCGCTGAGCGCGTCCGGGTCGTGGGCGGCATCCGCGACCTCGATCACCGCGTCGACGGTGTCGACTCCGGTCGTGCGCCCGACCCGGCTCGCCTCCACCACCAGGGTCACGGTGCTGTGCGCGAAGCGCCGGTGGGCGCGCTCGGCGAAGTCGAAGGGCTCGCCGAAGACGACGAAGTGGGTCACGAGTCCGATTCCGCTCTGCTCGCCGGGGCCGTCGGGCCGTCGTGCTCGAAGAGCTCGGCGGCCAGCGCGGCCGCAGGCGCGACGATCTCCGAGAGCGACCCGCGCAGGGCGGTGAGCCTCTCGGCCAGCTCGCCCGTCGTGTCCGTGCCGAGCGCCAGCACGCCGTCGGCCAGCCGCGCACGGATCTCGGCAGCACCGTCGGCGCGTTGGATGTCGGCGTACACGTGCGGGTTCGCCTCCAGGATGCGGGCGGCGCAGGCCAGCACCGTCCGCGCCGGTGGGGGCGCAAGACGCCAGACCAGGGCGGGGTCGATCGAGGAGGAGGCGAGCACCGACGCGACCGCGAGGAGCGCCGCGTGCGGCAGCACCTGGGTGACCGCCATCAGGCGTCGTGATCGGCCGGGTCGAGGAGCTCGACGAGAGCGCCGCTGCTCTGCAGCGCGTCGCGGAGGGGCAGGGCGGCCGTTTCGTCGGCATCCGCCGTGGTCACCAGAAGGACCCGCCGCCCCGCCGTGCTGAGCGTCGGCCGGAACATCGGGTTGCAGCCGACGAGTCGGCGTCGACGACGACGGCCGGCGGCCGTGTCGAAGAGCGGAGACTGCACGGAGGCGGTGGAGACGAGCAGAGCGTCGGAGCGCAGCAGGGGCTCGATCGAGTCGGCCACCTCGAGGACGACGTCCTCCGGCAGAGCGAGCGCCACCAGATCGGCCTCGGCCACGAGCCGGCGCAGTCGCGGATCCGAGCCGCGAGCGTCGGCGTCGAGCTCAGCACCGGCGGTGTCGACCGCGACCACCGACCAGCCAGCGTGCTGCAGCACCTCCCGGAGCCACGTGCCCACGATCCCGGCGCCACCGATCACGACCGCCGCGCTCATTCTCCTACTCCGACGCTCGCCGGCTGCCGCTGGAGCACCGGGGAGCGGCACACACCGTGGGCGGGGACGCTCGCCTTGACGAGGGTCTCCTCGAACTCGTCCTCGGGGTCGGAGAGCGCGGTGATCGCGCCGCCGACGCCGAACGTCGCCCGGTCGCCGGTCACCACGACCGTGCGGATCACTACGCTCAGGGTGATCGCCCCCGAGTGGTCGAACCACCCGAGCGCGCCGGAGTACGGCCCGCGCGCGGCGCCCTCAAGCCTGTCGATGATCTCCATCGTCCGCCGCTTGGGAGCGCCGGTCATCGAGCCGGGCGGGAAGCAGGAGCGGACGACGTCGACGGAACTCACACCCTCCGCCCGCACGCCGACGACGGTCGACACCAGCTGGTGGACCGAGGGGAAGGACTGGATCTCGAACGGCGAGGGAACAGTCACGGATCCGGGCTCGCAGACGGCGTTCAGATCGTGCCGGACGAGATCGACGATCATCAGGTTCTCGGCCCGGTCCTTCCTGCTCGACGCGAGTTCCTCGCGCAGCCGCTGGTCGGCGACCGGGTCCGGGCCGCGAGGGCGGGTGCCCTTGATCGGCCGCGTCACCACCGTTGCGTCGGCGCCGATGCGCAGGAAGGTCTCGGGAGACGAGCTGAGGATCGCCAGGCCGGGGAGCTCGAGGAAGGCACCGTAGGGCACCGGGCTCACCGAGCGCATCCGCTCATAGGCCTCGAGGGGGTCGGCGGGAGCCGGCGCCGTCGCCGAGTTGGTCAGGCAGACCTCGTAGGACTCGCCGTCGCGGATGAGCCGCTTCGCCTCCTCGATCTTGCTCACGTACGCGCGGTGGCCGTCGCGGAGGTTCACTGCGGCTTCCGGCACCGGGCCGGGCGTGTACTGCGCGTCCGGCTCCTCCACCGCGGCGATCGGAGCGGGCGGGTGCGGGACGGCTCCGCCCGTGGCGACGTCGTGACGCCAGGCGCGGCGGCTCCGGTGGTCGAAGACGAGGAAGGACGGCGCCCAGGCGAAGCCCGCGTCGGGCACCTCGGAGCGTCGGCTCGGACCTGCGCCGACCAGCTCCTTCAGCTCGTAGCCGAGGTAGCCGACGAAGCCCGACGTGAACGGCGTCGGCCCGTCGGCCTCGCGCACCGCGGACGCGGCGAGGAGCTGGTCCAGGAGCAGGAAGAGATCGCCCGTCACGGAGTCGGAGCCCAGCGGTCCGTGGAGCGAGAGCCGCCGCGTCGAGACCTCGTAGGCGAGCGTGACGTCGCGCCCGCCGATCCCCATGAGTGAGTAGCCGGCATCGGGGTGCTCGCTGTTCTCGGCGTCGAGCCAGAACCGTGCGCCTGCGGCCCTGGCCTGCCGGAAATGAGCGGAGAGATCGCGGGGCCAGTCGACCTCCGTGACGTGGACGACACCGCGCAGGACACCGCCGACCCGCTCGAAGGCAGCCGTCACAGAGTCGGCGCCCGCCCGACCCCCGGCGAGATCGAGGAAATTGCTCAGCAGGGCCCGGCCGCCGTCGGTGTCGATCGACTCCGGATGGAACTGCACGCCCCAGATCGGGAGCGTGCGATGGCGGAGGGCCATCACCAGACCGTCCGCGGAGCGAGCGGTCACCTCGATCTCCGGCGGCAGGTCTGTGGCGACCAGCGAGTGGTAGCGGACGACGCGGAGCGGCGCGGGGAGCCCGGTGAAGAGCCCCGTTCCGTTGTGGGAGATCTCCTCGATCATCCCGTGCACGGGCTCGGGGGCGTGGACGACGCTGCCGCCGAACGCCACGGCGATCCCCTGGTGCCCGAGGCAGACACCCAGGATCGGAAGCGGATGACGCTCGATCACCTCCCGGCAGACACCGAAGTCCTCCGGCACGGACGGATGGCCCGGGCCGGGCGAGATCACGACGGAGTCGACCTCGCCCAGGGGGAGATCCTCGTAGCGCGTCCGGTTGTCCACGACGATCGGACGTTCGCCCGTGATCTCGTGCAGGTATTGGACGATGTTGTTCGTGAACGAGTCGAAGTTGTCGATCACCAGCACCCGGCTCATGCCTCACCCCGCTCCCCCGACGCCATTCGAGCGTCCTCCGCCGCACACGTCGCGTCGATCACCAGGCGGAAGACCCCGCCGAGATACTCCGGATCGAGCCCCTCACCGACCGCCCGCGCCCTGGCGCGCTCGATGACGAGGGAGACCCTCCCCGGCTGCATCATGGGGATCCGGTGCTGCGCTTTCAGGTCGGCGATGGTCAGGCACACGCCCATCCTCTCGACGAGGAGGTCGAGGAGCTGCCGATCGAGCTCGTCGAGGCGGGCGCGGTCGGGTGCGAGGATCTGGCTGGCACTCTGGGTCATCGGTCTGTTCCTCCTCGGAAGAAAAAGGGCTGTTTGCCGCGCCGATCGTGCGCGGGCGAGCGGTCGCGGTCGATCCGGATCCCGGCGAATCCCCGCGTCCGGAGGACCTTGGCGAGCGTCGGCTCGGCCAGGAAGGACGGGGCGAGCGTCGAGTCCTCGACTCCGGCGGCGCCGGGTCCGCAGAGCACGAGGCCGAACCGCTGCCCGTCGTCCTCCACGACGAGCTGCACGTCGGAGGACGCCACCGGGAGTGCGCCGCGGACCATGGCCTCGGTCACGAGAGTGCCGCGGATGTTCGTCGAGGTCCCTTCGCGAGAGCCGAGCCGGAGCACCATCGACGGCGAGCCGCACCGGCACCGGCGGCCGAGCTGCGTGCCCTCGTCCCCGACCAGGTACCTGACAAGCGCGAGTCCGCTGTCGACCAGAGGCGTCACGGCCACCGTCCCCAGCACTCCCTCAGGCACCGGCCGCCCGTCCGGGCCGAGGATCTGCACGTGCACGAGGTCTTCGTGGAGGTGGTGGTCCGGGCCGCTGAGGTGCTCGCACTGGAATCCGATCGGCCCGGTCTCGGTCGTGCTCAGCGCGAAGGAGCGCAGCTCCACGCCGCTCGCGGCCAGCGCGCTCCGAAGGTCCCGCCGCGGGCGATCTCCCAGGTAGTAGGCGACTCGGATCGAGTCGAAAGCCTCGGGACGTCGGGCGTGGAGCAGTCCGATCTGGCCGGGAACGGCCACGATCGCGTCCACTCGCTCGCCCGCCATCACGTCGGCGAGCGCATCGGGATCCATCGCGCTTCCCGCCGGCAGCACCGCCGCGCCTCGGCGGGCCAGGGCGTCCTCGGCGAAGCCGAATCCGCCGAAGAGGTCGCCGGGAGCGAGCGCGTTGACGACCAGGGGATTGCGGGGAAGGCCGCCCATCCCGATGCCTCGGGCGCCGAGGAAGCCCACCTGGTCGTTGAAGCCGGCGGAGTGGCGGACCGTGCGGATCGACCCGGAGGATCCGCTCGAGCGCAGAACGATGCGGACGTCTCCTGTCGTGATGCTGTTGGGCGCGACCGCGTCTGCACCCCAGGCAGCGAGCCGGGCCCGGTCGAGGACCTCGATCTCGTCGATCCGATCGGGACGGAGGGCGTCGACCACCCGGGTGTACGCGGTGCAGGTCTCCGACGCCGCGATCGCGTCGCGCATGGCGGCGAAGGACCGGTCCTGCGCGGCGTCCAGAGCAGACTGCTCGGTGGGCAGCGGTTCGAGACGCATTCAGCGCACCTCGATCCGGATCATCGCGGCGGCCCGCGCAGCGAGGTCCTCGGCGGCCTGGGCGGATGCTGCCGCGGCGACGACCTCTCCGACCCGCCACCAGCTGGCGTCGGCGTCCTGAACCTGATCGCCCGGCTCGACCGCGACCATGACCTCACGGACCCCGGCGAGCGCGCGGGCCGCCTCCACTCCCGAGATGGAGACCACCGTGCCCGTCCGCGCTTCCAGGAAGCGCTTGCTGATCGCGACGGCCGTGGGCGGCTCCGACGGTGGGACCGGCCGGCCGGTCGCGAGGGCGATGAGCTCCCTCTCTGCGTCGCGTCCGGTCACCGCGGCGACCAGGGCCGGGATGCCGTCTCCGCCGGTGCGGGCGTGCGATTCGACGACGACGACTCCGTCCGCACCCAGGATCACCTCGGTGTGCGCCGGGCCCGCGCGGAAGCCGATCCGATCGAGGAGCTCTCGGACCGCGTCCATGACCCGGCGGGCCCCCTCACCGGAGAGTCGGGCGGGGACGGTGTGCGCGACTTCCACCCGGTGCTCGTTGGTCGTCTTCTCGACGATCGCCAGGAACTCGTGCCGCCCGTCCGTGCTGACGCTCTCCACACTGAACTCGGGACCGTCCACGTACCGCTCGATCATGAACCCGAACACCGGGAGGACGGCGCTGTACCGGTGCCCCTCCTCGAGCAGGGACCGGACCTGCGCCCACACGGCGTCGAGTTCGCGAGCCTCCCGGACAGGGAACACTCCGAGACTCGCCGAGCCGCTCGTCGGCTTCACGATCAACGGCAGCCCGTGCTCGCGCACGAAGGAGGTCAGGTCGGCACGCGAGGACAGCACCGCCCACGGGAGCGCGAGGCGCGAGCCGGCGAGCGCGCGACGCAGCGCGGCCTTGTCGCGCAGCAGCGCTCCGACACCGCTGCTCGGCAGGCCCAGCGTGTCGGCGATCGCTTGGGCCGCTGCTATCGCGGGCTCGTGGTTCGTCACGACCCCCGAGAAACGGTGCTCGGCATGGAGCTGCTCGGCGAGCCGCACCAGGGCGGGGACGTCGGTGAGCGTGTGGCGCAGGGAGCGCACACAGAGCGCAGCGCTCGCCGGAGCAGCCATGGTCGGATCCTCGATGTGCACGACGGCGAGGCCGGCGTCGCGCACCTTCCAGAGCGTGCGCGCGCTGGCGCTGATCACGAGCACGCTCTCCGCTGGCGCGCTCACGTGAGGTTCTCCCTGGCGATCGGCGAGCGGAGGGCGCGCGTGACGATGGGGCCGACCGATGCCGCAGCGAGGAGCAGGGCGAGGCCCAGCAGCGTCCAGCCCAGGACCCCGTGCCCCAGCACGATCCAGGTCACCACCAGCGGGCCGAGCGCCTCCGCGAGCGTGCCGCCCATACCGAAGAAGCCCTGGTACTGGCCGTACCGCTGATCGGGGACCAGCCGGAAGCTGATCTCCGTCATGCTCGAGGTCTGGATCATCTCGCCGAAGGTCAGGACCACGGCCGCGCCGACGAGCACCGCGATCGCCGGCTCCGGGCTCGTCGGCAGGCTCGCTGCGCCGAACAGCGCCATCGCGGCGAGCAGCAGCAGTCCCGCCCATCGCAGCCGCCGGACTCCGACGAGGACGCCGGTCACCTCGCGCGCGACCCGGTACTGCAGCAGCACGACGAGTGCGGTGTTGATCACGAAGACGAGCGCCACCGACCATGTGGGCGCCTGGGTGTCGCGCACGATCCAGAGGGGGAGAGCGACGTCGATCAGCGTGATGTGCAGCGAGAGCACACCGTTCGCGATGCCGAGACCCACGTACGGGCCGTCCCGGAAGACTCCGAGCATGCTCCGCAGCGACCCGCCGCGCCCGCCCTCCTCGCGCTCCGGCGCCGGTCCCGTCCTCGTTGCGAGCACCAGCCCGGCCGACACCACAAAGGTCACGGCGTCGATGAGGAAGACCGCCCGGAAGACCGCCTCGTCCGCACTCTCCAGGGCGATGCCGCCGACGACCGCCCCGAGCGCGAGACCCGAGTTGCTCGTAGCGGTCAGAACGGCACGTACGCGGGTCACGATCTCCGGACGGAAGGTCCGTCCGATGACCGCCGCTCGTGCCGACTGAGTGCCCTGAGTGCAGACCGCGAGCACGACCGAGGCGACGGCGAAGACCACGATGCTCGGAACGACGACGAACGCCGCGACCGAGGCTCCGCAGGCGAGCAGCATCACCGCCGCCACGATCCGAGGGTCGGAGCGGTCCGCGAGATGACCCGCGGGCACACTGAGCGCCATCGCGACGAGCCACGACGCGGTCAGGACGGCGCCGTAGACCACCGGGGAGACGTCGAGGATCTGGGTGAAGAAGAGCGCGGCGCAGACGTAGAAGATGCCGTCACCGAGGTAGGTGACGAAGTACGAGGCCGAGAAGACCACCAGCCGGCGGTCGCGGAGGGTCGCCACCCGAGTATCCGTCGCGGTCATCGCGCACGCTCCCCCGACCCCGATGAGGCCGTCGTTCCGTCGCTCGCGACCGCCGCGGCGGCGCGGTCGATCTGCTCGGGAGTGTGCAGCGCCGAGATCGCGAAGCGCAGCAGCGCAGAGCCCTGTTCCACCGTCGGGTAGAAGGCGGGGAGCATGATGATCCCCTCGGCGCGGAGGCGTCGCGCGGCCGCAAGCCCCTCCGCCTCGCGCGCGAAGCGGACGCCGCGGACAGGAGAGCGCAGTCCCTCGTTGAGGACCCGCCCGCTGAGAGCGTCGTCGAATCGCGCGATGTTCGACCACAGCCGCTCCTGCAGGGGTACGACCTCGCCCGAGAGGTGCATCTCGGCGGCCGCCACGTCGGCCGCCAGCATCGGGAGCATGATCGAGTGGCCGAACACCAGCGGATTGGCCGATGTGCGCAGAGCCCGGACGTCGTCATCGCCCGCGACCACGGCGAATCCGCCGGAGCCTCCGAACGCCTTCGACAGGGAGCCGGCGAGGACGACATTGTCGGGGAGCCGGCCGCCGAACGCGGTGAACGCCCAGCCGGCTCCGGCCGGTCCGTCGATGGAGATGCCGTGCGCGTCGTCGACGTACAGGTATCCCCCGGCCGCCGCGAGCCGGTCCGCCAGCTCCACGACCGGCACGAGCCCGCTCATCGAGCCGACTCCGTCGACGAGGAGGATCGGCGTGCCGCCCGCGCGACGGACAGCGGCGAGGCGCTCCTCGACCGCGAGCGTCTCGGCGACGTCGACCCTCGTGGTCGGCCCCAGCTGGTCGAGGATGCCGCGCAGCACCTGCATCGACGCGTGCGCCGTGCGGTCCACGAGGAACTCGACCCGCCCCTCGACCGGGTAGCCGGGCAGGCCGTTCGCGCCGAGCACGGGCAGCACTCCCAGATGCACGCTACTGGTCGAGGTGAAGACGCAGACCGGCGCGCCCGCGTAGACCTCGCGGAGGAGCGCCTCGAGCTCGCCGAGGTACCGCGGCCGCATCCGGTTGCGCGACGACGAGAGGTGCAGTCCGAACTCGTCGAGGGCGCGGTGAGCCGCCTCGACGAGCCTCGGATGCGTCTCGAGTCCGAGGTAGGAGCAGGAGACGAACTCGATCGTCTCGCTGCCGTCCTCGAGCGTGACCCGCTTCCCGTCCCGGCCGACGACGACGTGCCCGGTCAGTCCCTCCTCGAAGGCCCGATCCAGGGCGTCCGACGCGCTCTCGAGCCGTCGGTGCATCCAACTCGTCGATGCCTCCGCAGCCCTCATCGCCGTGCCGCCCGGGTGATGCGGGTCTCACCGGCGGAGTCGAGGACGGTCTGGACCTCGGCGAAACCCTGCGCCTCCAGCAGCGCACGCACGGCCTCGGGTTGAGCGCGATCGTGCTCGAGCAGAAGCGTGCCCTGCGCCGGCAGGACCGTGCGGGCGACCTCGACCGCGCGCCGGATCAGATCGAGGCCGTCGCCGCCTCCGTAGAGGGCCTCTCGCGGCTGATGCTCCGCCCACTCCGGCAGGAGCCGCAGGTCCTGCGGAACATACGGCGCGTTCGCGACCACGACGTCCGCCGGAGCCAGTCCCCGCGCGTCCGTCTCGTAGAGGTCGGCCTGCACGGCGGTGACCGAGGACCGCTCCGAACCGAGCAGACGGGCGATGTTGCGGCGCAGGTAGCGCATCGGCACCTCGTCGCGCTCGATCAGGGTGACGCGCGCATCGGGCCGGCGCAGAGCGATGCCGATCCCGAGAGTCCCGACGCCCGCGCACAGGTCGAGGACGGCGCCGCCCCGCCTCAGGATCTCCGGCGCCGCCGCGAGCTCGATGATCCGCGTGCTCTCCGCGCGCGGGATGAACGCTCCCGTGCCGACTGTGTACGTCGCTCCGTCCACGAGTGCCATTCCGACGATGTGCTCCAGCGGGATCCGCTCCTCGCGCTCGGCGACGGCACGCTCCAGCTCTGCCTGGGCCGAGGCCGCATCGTCCGGTCCGAGGAAGCGGTCCAGGAGCGCGCGGGCGTCGCCCTCCGGGTCCCAGACACCGGCTCGAGTGAGCCGTCGCGTCACCTCGCGCTGGAGAGTCGCGCGTGCGACCGTCACGACCACTCTCCGTAGTAGCGCTCGAGTCGAGCCCGGATCGGCGCGCTCATCGCGGCGACCAGCTCGGCCGGCGGAGTGAACGTCTCGTGCAGGCCGTCGACCAGCTCGGCGTAGTGACGGTGCAGATGGCGCTCGATGCGCGGCGGCCATTCGGAGATGACGTTCCAGCGGTACTCCCACCCCGTCGCCATCATGTGCTCCACGGTCGTCTCGACGACCGACGCACGGTCTCCCGTGGCCAGCGGCGCACGCACCGGCTCGAAGTCGCGCAGGAACGACCAGTGCCCCTCGCTGCCCTCGACCAGTCCTGCGACGTGGCCGGCGATCAGCGGCGACTGGTGCAGGCCGTCGCGGTAGGTGCCGGTCGCGAGGAACAGGCCGTCGATGCCGGTCGGACCGATCAACGGGAAGCCGTCGGCGGGGATCGGCCGATTGCCGACCTGCACGCGCAGGAGCGCGGCCTCGGCGAGGTTCGTGTGCAGCTGGTCGATCGCGCAGCCGATGAGGAACTGCAGGTCACCGAGTGCGGCGGTCTCGCGGGGCTCCGGCGAGACGATGTTCGTCGCGCCGACGTACAGCGTGGAGTCGTCCCGGGGGACAGCGTGGAGCCCGCAGGCGAAGGCCCGGTTGGGAGTCCGGATCACGGTGCGCGGAAGAGGCCTCTCCTCCGGCTCGAGCAGGACGGACACCCCGTAGCCGCTCACCATCGGAGGGATCTTCGCGCGGATGTCCGGCACGTCGTCGAGGAGGGAGAGCGAGCGGGCACCGGCGGCGATGACCACGGAGCCGGCCGTGAGGACCGTCCCGTCGACGAGTTCGACGCCGGTGAGACGGCCCGCCGTGACGACAACCCGGCGCGCTTCGCGCTCGTCGACGACTCCGCCGTAGCGCGCGAGAGCAGCATCGGACTTGACCAGGAGCCGGTGGGAGTCGACCGAGCGCTCCCCCGGGATGTGCAGCGCACGGAGAGGGCGCACGAGGTCGTTCGGATCCAGCCAGTCGATGGCGTCGGCGTCGACGTCCTCGTAGGGCTCCTGCGCCTCGTCGAGCGAGGAGATGATCGCCGCGTAGTTCCCGCTGTCGACGGCGCGGGAACCGGCGGAGTTCAGGATGACCGTCGTCCCGTCCGAGGTGAAGAGCGACTCCTCGTCACCGGAGGCGTCCGCGAGCAGCTCGTCCCACTCCGGCCAGAAGCGTCGTGCCTCGATGTCCATGGCGAGCTTCGCGCGGCCGTGCTCGGAGGCGAGGACACTCGTCGTCACCTCGCCGAAGCATCCCAGCATCGCGCCGGCCGCCGTGCTCGCGGCCAGGGGCCGGGCCGCGCGGCCGAGCCGGGTGACGCGGTGACCGCGCCGTGCCAACTCGAGACTGATCGCGCTGCCCAGAGCGCCGTTGCCGATCACGATCGTGTCGCCCGCCGGTGTCGTCACCAGATCCTCCCTCGTCGTGGTCGATCGCCGCCGTCGGGCGGGACCTCGATGAGGTTAGGGACGGCGGCCGCGAATCGACGAACCGTTGAGCGGAGCTAAAGGATGCGCCGCGAGAAGACGGGAGCGGCGGAGGCGCCGAGGAGGTCCTCTCCTGCGCGCGTCAGCGAATGCACGGAGTTGCGGCCGCGGCGGTCGGTCGTCACCAGGCCGCAGTCGCGCAGCACGGCGATGTGTTGGCTGACGGCCCCCGGAGTGACTCCCGCGATCGACGCGAGGGCTCCCGTGGTCACAGGGCTGCGGACAGAGTGCAGGATCGTCGCCCTGACCCGCCCCAGCAGGTTGCTCAGCGGGTCGGGATCCTCGGGCTCCTCGCTCCAGAAGTCCCTCGCGAGCGTCCGCGGATACACCAGCATCGGCTCCAGCGGGGGCAGCATGGTGAGCACCTCCGACTGCGAGAAGACGCTGGGCACGAAGGCGATCCCGGCGCCGCCCATGGTGGTGGAGAAGTCGTAGGTGCTGCGCACGCTCAGCGTCGTGCCGTCCCAGCTCACCCGCTCGTTGACCGAGGAGAGCATCGCTGCTGTTCCGCCGCGCTCCGCGAGCAGGGTCCGGTCGCGGATGTCGTGGCTGAGGGAGTGGTCGAGGCGCCCCCAGATCGGTTCGAGCACGGCGCGCCAGTACGACTCGAGCTGGTCGGCGACCACCGGCAGCGCCTGTTCGGGGTGCTGCACCGCGAAAGTCCGGGCCGTCGCTGTCCGCGCTTTCCACTCCCTCGTGGTCCCCGGATCCCGCTCCATCCAGTCGACTTGGGCTGCGAACTCTTCCGCGGGCGTGGCCCGCACCTCCTCCAGCTGTGTCCGGAACGAGGGCGCGAACCGCGGGCTGGGTGTGAGGACGTCCGGCACGTACCCGGTGCTGGGCACGAGGGAGCGGAGCACTCGCAGGTCGACGCCCTTCAGGCGCCCACGCGCGTGCTCCAGGAACGGGCCGAACTGCGACGCGGCCCCCGGCCGCGTCAGTGCCCGCAGGCTGAAGACGGCCTCCCCGATCGGCGACGGCGTGAGCCGGACTCGGGCGACATCGGTCGCGGAGGCCTCGTAGGTTATCGCCACGGTGCGTCGTCGCGGATGAGGTCCTCCTCGAGCGCCGCGTAGACGAACTCGCTCCCCCACGCCCCCGACAGGCGTCGATCGTTCTCGACCAGGTGCGCCTCGCGCCGGAATCCCAGACGTCGGCACAGCAGCACCGAGCGCTCGTTCTCGGTGTCGAGCCGGGCGAACAGCCGATGCGCGCCGTACTCCGAGAAGGCGAGCTCGGCGATCGCCCGCGCGGCTTCGGTGGCGTAGCCTCTGCCCGCGTCCTCCGGGTTGAAGACCCAGCCGATCTCGAGCTGCGAGGCCCGACGATCCGACAGGGTGAGGACGACCTCCCCGACGACCCGACGCTCCCCGCGCACCCGGATCGCGAAAATCAGGGTGTCTCCCTCGGCCTCGAGCGTCGTGGTCGCGACGGCCCGCTCGATGCCCGCCGCGCAGGCCTCCCTGCTGAGCGGCTCGCGGTAGAGGTAACGGGCGACGTCCTCCCGCGATTGGTACGCGAGACGATCGTCGAGATCGCCGCTGTCGAAGCGTGTGATGTCGAGGCGACGGGTGGTGAGGATCAGCGGCACCGTGTGCTCCATGCGCCCAGTCTCTCATCCTCCCGGTCCCGTTCCCGGGGACGCAGCGGCCTTCTCTCACCGAAGGCACTCGGGTCACCGTCGTGACGGGACGGCCGCCGCCGCCGCCGGTCCACTCCGGCGAGTTCGCGGCGCCTCGGCTCGGTCGACGCCTGCCTGCTCCGGCCTGCGGGAACGAGCCCGGATCAGTGGATCGCGGCGTGGCCGAGCTCGGTGCGAAGGGCCGAGCGTCACACGGTGGAACGGAACTCCAGTCGACTCAACGGGTGTCGGCCGTAGGGGGCTGATTCACGCGGCTTGTGTGAAGAAATGAAGTGCTACGACCGCGGAGAGTGTTCGGGTGAAGGTGGAGAACGGTCGCCGGCGGACCGTGTGGAGTAAGCGCCAGTTCTTGAGGTGGGCAATCGCTTGTTCGATCTGGCACCGGATCAAGTTCACGTCATTGTTGAATTCGTGTTCCCATTCAAGCACGTAGCTGTCGGGATTCTTTCGGATGGGGTAATCATTTCCAGTTCGATGTAGCCTTTGAGTGGCATTCATAAGGCTGTTTTCGGGCCGAGTCGGTAGGGCTCGAGGTTCGTGATGGTGCGGATGATGGCGGGGAGTTCGGTGAGGTGTCCGCGGTAGCCGGTGGCGATGATTTTCCCGTTATCATCTGCTCCCGCGGGTTCACAAGGGCCGGGCGTCCCGGCAACGAAGAACGTCGAGCCAGGATCTGGAATATCCGACCCACCAACTCCGTCACCTGCCCAGAGCTGACACCTGTGGTAAAGCCATAGAGCAACGACTGCTCGCTTCAGAAATGGCGCGTGTAGGCACCTCCATTCTCTCGCGCGAGAAGTTGATGTCTTTACAACGACACGCGCATATCAGACCTTATGAATAACGCTCTGAGGTCACGGTAGTAGTGCAGCGGTGACCGTAGACCAGGATCGAGATCCGGCAGGAACGAGACTCCGAACTTCAGCACCTTGCCTTGCACGTCATTCCATGCCGCGGATGGTTCACTGAGCGCTCCTACCCCTCACGTCGTTCTTCGGGCACAGACTTCTTCAGGTGGCGTATGTACAGGTACTGGCAGAGACCAGCTACGCCGACGATCAGAGTGGCGACCACTGGTCGGATGGCCACCACTTCATCGACCGGCAGGCTCATGGCCAAGACTATACCGGCGATCGCCTCGGCGAGGACCAGGAATCCCCACAGAGCCGTGGACACGATCATGGTGCGCCGGTAAGTCGGTTCGTTGTTCCACATCCACGTGGCAGTGACTCGTTCATTCCTCGCAGCAGCATCCATGGCCGGAGCGATCAGGCTCTGGATCACAGGTCGTCCGACGAAGGCAGACACGATCATGAGCAGACCGATGCCAGCGGGAACGATGCCGGAGGCGACGAGGACCGACGAGGCATCCCGCGTGACCAACGCGGTGATGACACTGAGCAGGAGGAGGAAACCGACGGCCCCGGAACTTGCACTGATCCGCCGGGTGATCGCGAACACGTACGCCGCGGAGACGAGAGACCAGGCGACTCCCGTCATCAGCCCCACGACCTCATTCGCGCCGAGAGCGCGGGCCAAATAGTAGAGCGCGACTGGGACCGCGACGTTGACGGCACCCATCACGATCTTCGCCTTGGGAGTGCTGAAGCGCGACCTGTCGTACATATACGGTTCCTGACTCGTCCTTTCCATGTCCTTGATCCGCGGGATCGCGGCCGGATCACTCGGCCTGATCTCGGCGTGAAGCTCGACGTCGTCCCTCCACGAGATCAAGGACCGCCCGGCGCACTGACCTCTCCGCCTCTCGGGCGAGCCCCGGCCTGTTGCCTGTGGGGTGAATGATCGAGCCGAGGTACGCTGCGCGTATCGTCACATGCTCGGTCGCCAGCACGTCCTTGACCGTTGCGCCTAGGAGACGCGGGTCCAGTGCTCGAAAGCATCTGGACCAGGGTTCGCGACGATGCGATTCATCATGGTCACGACCGGCACGGACGGACGGGGCGCTGTGCAGTGCAGGAGTGGACAGTCGTCTTTCTTTGTCATCATTCGCGGTTCCACAGGGATTCGCCATCTCCGCAACTCGTCCATAGAAGTTGGCTCTTGCCGACGCGCCGAGGAGATGTTTCGTGCGCGCGTCCATGGCCCTATGGGCGTCCAGCGTGAGGGTCACTCTGGCGGAAGAGCCGCTGAACTCCCTCATGGCTGCGCGATAGCATTGCACTCCCCCATACTGGGTCTCTTCGCTCTTAAACGGACGCGTATGCACTCCCAGAGGCGCCAGCGGCGGACACTCCACTTCGCCATCCCCTTCGCCAGTCGCGCAACGCCCGACGTGACATCCCGGTATTCCCGATCTGTCGATATTGCAATCTCCTTCCAGGAGGACGGCGCATACTTCGTGAAGCTGGTCGTCACCGAGCTCTCGATCATCTTCGCGTCGCAGCGCCCCGAAGCGGATGCGCGGCCCGACGCTAAAAGAGCGGGAGGGGCCTGCGACCATCGACTCGATCGCAGGCCGCGAATCAGTCAGTCGATGTGTTCTCTTAGCAGGTGGAGCTGCACGTGGACGAGAACGAGGGCGTTCAAAGCCACGTGTCGGAGGCCGAAACTCCGAGGGCACGGTCGTCCAAGCCGTTGACCACCTCGACCACCTCGATGCGGTCGAGGTCGATCGCAAAAATGCCCGCATTGTTCATGTCATCTTCTTTCGTGATGGTGAATTTCGGGGTCTTCCAGCGCCACTGTATTCCGGCCGAGGTCGACGCAACCGCGCTTCGGCTGAGAGTTGTCTCGCCATCAACTCAAGAAAGCGCGGTTCCTGAGTGGATTGATACGTCAGCCCGGCGAACACTCTCGGACAGGTGCGGATACGGCAGAACTGGCTGTGCGCTTTGACATGTTCTCTGCGCTGAGCCGAGCGGTACTTGAGGCGTCGCGAGCGCGGAGGACCGTCACGCTGGCGTGAGCTGCAGAGATCACTCTCTGCACGGTGACAACTGCTCTGCCGCTCGGATCCGCAGAGCCATCGACGCCCCGGGGTTCTCCAGGCCCACCACCACCACCGAAACGCACAGAGAGGATGGCCGTGCATGAAGAATGCACGAGGAATGACCCGTGAGAGGGACCAGAGTCTAGCTGACAGGATTCTTCGGTACTTCGCGATATCCAGGTCGTCGCCTGATCGGCTGCCGGCCCTCAGACTCTTCGGTTCTCTCGTCGTCACCGTCTCGTCCTTGCGACGGACCTCCACTCAGGACGATCGTGCCGAAGGAAAGGTGCGACCCTCTCTCGAGCCGCTCCGTCGCTCACCACCTGGAGCGCCGCGGCCTTGTTTACTGACGGGCCCATCTCGGATGCTCTCGTTCTCCGCGTCGAGCCGATGCGCGCCGTACCCCCGAGAAGGCCGACTCGACGATCGCGCGCATGTCGGTGCCGGACGGGACGGCCTCTCGCTCCGGCTCGCCGGATCGGCCGATCCCCGCGAGCCGAATTCCGACGAGTCGGAGCCGTCTCACACGTTGAAGCGGAACTCCACCACGTCCCCGTCCTGCATCACGTAGTCCTTGCCCTCGATCCGGGCCTTGCCCTTCGCGCGCGCCTCCGCGATGGAGCCGGTCTCGACGAGGTCGTCGAACGAGATGATCTCGGCCTTGATGAAGCCCTTCTGGAAGTCGGTGTGGATGACGCCCGCGGCCTGCGGAGCGGTCCAGCCCTTCCCGATGGTCCAGGCGCGCGTCTCCTTCGGGCCCGCCGTGAGGTACGTCTGCAGGCCCAGCGTGTCGAAGCCGATGCGGGCGAGCTGGTTCAGGCCCGACTCCGTCTGGCCCGTCGACTCGAGCATCTCGGCGGCGTCCGCCTCGTCGAGGTCGATCAGCTCCGACTCGATCTTCGCGTCGAGGAAGATCGCCTGTGCCGGTGCGACAAGCGCCGCCAGCTCGGCCTTGCGCGACTCGTCGGTCAAGACCGCCTCGTCGACGTTGAAGACGTAGATGAAGGGCTTGGCCGTCAGCAGGCCCAGCTCGCGGATCGGCTCGAGGTCGAGCGGCGACGCCGAGAGCGGCTTGCCGGAGTCGAGGAACTCGCGCGCCTTCTTCGCGGTCTCGACCACGATCGGCTCGATCTTCTTCCCCTTCAGCTCCTTCTCGTAGCGGGCCTCGGCCTTCTCGAGGGTCTGCAGATCGGCGAGGACCAGCTCGGTGTTGATCGTCTCCATGTCGCTCGCGGCGTCGACCTTGCCGTCGACGTGCACGACATCCGAGTCCTCGAAGCCGCGGATGACCTGCGCGATCGCATCGGCCTCACGGATGTTCGCCAGGAACTTGTTGCCCAGGCCTTCGCCCTCGGAGGCGCCGCGCACGATGCCGGCGATGTCGACGAAGGAGACGGGGGCCGGGAGGATGCGCTCGGAGCCGAAGATCCCGGCGAGCACCTCGAGGCGCGAGTCGGGCAGGTTCACGACTCCGACGTTCGGCTCGATCGTCGCGAACGGGTAGTTCGCCGCGAGGACCGTGTTCTTGGTCAGCGCGTTGAAGAGCGTCGACTTGCCGACGTTGGGGAGACCGACGATTGCGAGAGTGAGAGCCACGGGCATCCATCCTACGGCGTGGCGCGGGCGGGCCGGGCGGCCGCCGCGTGCCGCTGCGGGCGGCGTCGGAGGTGCGTGAGAGGGTGGAGCGTGCCCATCGACTTCACCGCCATCGACTTCGAGACCGCCAACTCGCACGGAGCCTCCGCCTGCTCGGTCGGGCTCGTGAAGGTCCGCGACGGGCGGGTCGTCGACCGCGCCGGCTGGCTCATCCGCCCGCCGCTCGGCTTCGACGACTTCCTCGAGTGGAACACGCGGATCCACGGCATCCGCAAGACCGACGTGCATGCGGCACCGGGCTGGGCCGAGCAGTTCACCGACCTCGCCGCCTTCGCCGGCGACGACGTCTTCGTCGCGCACAACGCCGGCTTCGACATGGGCGTCATCCGTGCCGCCTGCGCCGCGACCGCGCTCGAGCACCCCGAGTACGACTACTTCTGCTCGCTCCAGCTCGCCCGCAAGACCTACGAGCTCGACTCCTATCGCCTGCCCGCCGTGGCGATGGCCGCCGGCTTCGAGGACTTCCGCCACCACGACGCGTCGGCCGACGCCGAAGCGTGCGCCGCGATCGTCGTGCACGCCGCGCAGCGGCACGGCGCGACCGGCCTGGCCGAGCTGGGCGAGCTGGCCGGTGTCACAATGAAGCGTCTGCGCCCGAAGGCCCCGGTCGCGGTCTAGGACCCTGCGGCACCGGCCCGAGGGTCGCCGAACCAGGTGCTGAAGATGCGCCAGAAGTTGCGGTTCCCGTAGGCCGAGCAGGTGTCGCCCTCGCCGTAGAGGTTCTCGAGCGCAGCCGCGTTCGGCTGGTACGGCGTGTAGTAGTAGAGCCCCGCCGTGGCGGCGTTCTCGATGCGCACGGGAGCCGTGCCGCACGTCTCGTCCGGTGCATAGCGGATCTGGCTCGTCGCTCCGACCGGGTACCAGTCGAAGCTGCTGTCCGGGTCGCGATAGCGCTGGAACTGCCAGGCGGCGCCGTACACCTGCGCCGCGAAACCGTAGGAGCCGCTGTCGCAGTCGGCGGTGTCGGGGCAGCCGTACCCGGTGGCGCTGCGGAACTGGCGCTCGCTCGGCGCGGGATCGGTGACGAGCGACTGCTCCTTCTGCAGCAGCGTGAGCAGAACGGCAGGGTTCACCCCGCAGGCGGAGGCGATCGTCGCGATGATCTCGGCCGCCGGGAGCCGCCGGCCGCCGGGAGCC
Organism: Rathayibacter tanaceti; assembly: GCF_001634385.1. Taxonomy (GTDB): domain Bacteria; phylum Actinomycetota; class Actinomycetes; order Actinomycetales; family Microbacteriaceae; genus Rathayibacter; species Rathayibacter tanaceti. Next base: position 21,343 of record NZ_LIIN01000002.1, read on the forward strand.
GCAGCGCACTCCTCGTCCGCCTCAAGGGGCGCGACATCCTCGGCGTAGTCGCGGAGGCAGGGCACCCCGTCGCCCTCGCAGAGCGGCACACGGGCGTTCAGGAACGCCTGAATGGTCAGCGGGCCGAACGCGTCCCCGTCGAAGAAGACCTCGTCCGAGACGATGTCCCCCGGGTCGAAGTCGGCGGCGACAGGACCGGGCGCGAGGAACGTCCACAGGCGCACGCTCGAGAGCTCCCCCATCGGTGCGCGCTGCGTTCCGTCGGCTCCTCCGCCGATGAGGAGCGCCACCAGGGCCGCGACGACGACCGCACCGCCCCGGCGGCGACGGACGCTCGGGGGCGGTGCGGTCGGGGTCATCCCCTCACGCTAGTGGCGCGGTGGTCGTCGATCAGCCGCAGGGCGTGAGGCGTGCGACGTCGTCCGAGAGGGTCGTCGGCCCGCCCAGCAGGACGACCCTCGTCGCCCCGGACGTGGCGATGTCGGCGAGCACTGCCCGAGGCACGCAGGTCGGCGGCACCGCGAAGAGCGGGCTGCTCGAGTAGCCCGCGGCCGTGGCTCCGGCCAGCGCGTCGGGGAAGTTCTCGCCCGTGGCCAGGAACACGGTCTTCGCGCTCGCGAACGCCGCGCGGTTGAGCTGCTCCGACGTGTCGTAGCGGTCGACGCCCCCGATCCGCGTGACGCTCGGCGCCGGAAGCGAGTCCTTGATCCCGTCGCTCACCGACAACGCGCTGCCCGCGATGGTGAGGTTCTGGACCTTGAGGCCCGAGACGATCGCTCGTGTGGTCGAGTCGGCGCTGGCGAGGCCGCCGTTCACCAGGATCACGGGAGCGTCGACGGCACCCGCTGCCGCGCTCGCACCGAGAGCGTCGGGGAACTTCTCGCCGGTCGCGAGCCAGGCGCGGGACGAGCCTCCCGAGAAGGCGTACTGGATGATCTGCTTCGACGTGTCGTAGCGGTCCTTCCCGCCGATGCGCTGCACCTGCAGAGAGTAGGACTTCAGCTGGTTCAGCAGGCCGTCGCCGACGCTGAGCGAGGAGCCGACGACCACGATCTTCGCGGGCGCGAGCCGGGTGAGCTCATCGCGGACCGGCTGCGACATGGAGTCGCGGTCGACGAGCAGGAGCGGGCCGCCCTGCTTGGCTGCGGCGGGCGCGGCGCTGAGCGCGTCGGGGAAGTTCCCACCGGTGGCGATGTAGACGACCGGCACACGGGGGCCGAAGACCGCCTTCGAGATCTCGACGGCGGTGCCCTGCCGGTCGGTCCCGGCGAGTCGGGCCACGTCGATCCCGGCGGTGGTGCTCACGCTCGAGCAGCCGAGGTCCTTCGAGCCGGGTCCGCGCGAGTCGCCGGTGCCGGTCCAGCGGTTCCACTCGACGGAGGCCGCGCTGACGCAGACCTGGTAGGTGCCGGCCGCCGAGACCGGGACGGTCGCCGCGAAGCCGTGCGCCCGGCCGGCGGCCGGGTAGTCGCGCGGGATGTCGCCGCGGTCGCCGTTCGCGGTCGGGGTGCGGACCGTCTTCGTGCCGTCGGGAGCAGTGACGGTGACCGTCGTGCTCAGCGCGGCCCGCTGCGTCGTCGGATCGACACTCCAGCCGGACGCGGTCAGCGTGCCGCCCGAGATCCGCGGGGTGTCGACACGGCCGACGGGGGCGATCCCCGCGTTCGCGAGGGTGCCGGCGGGGTTCCAATCGCTGAAGAGGTACCAGAAGTTGATGTTGCCGTAGGTCGCGCAGTTCGCGTCGCCGCGCCCGGTGAGGGCGTAGTCGTTGGGCTGGTAGGGCGTGTAGTAGTAGAGATCGGCGGTGGCCTGGTTGCGGATCGTCACGGCTGAGGATCCGCAAGCCGTGTTCGGGTGGTACTGGATGTTCGGCGTCGTCCCTGGCGCGTAGGCCGTGAAGTTCGCGCCGGAGCCGGGCGGGTTGGCGTAGCGCTTGAACTGTCGGGCGGCGCTGTAGACCTGCGTGAAGAAGCCGGCGGAGCCGGGATCGCATGCGGCGGTGTCCGGGCAGTTGTAGCCGGTCGCCTTCGCGTAGTCGGCGGCGGTGGGCGTGGTGTCGGTGACGAGGCTCCGCTCCTTCTGCACGAGGACGACGAGCACCAGCGGGTTGATACCGCAGGCCTCACCAACTCCGGCGAAGATCGAGGCCGCCGACTCGAGTGCTCTGCCGGAGTACGCCGCGCACATCGCGTCGGCGGGTCGGCTCGGTGTCGCCTGGCTGAAAGCGCGGAGACAGGGGACGCCGGCGTTCGAGCCCGTGCAGCTCCTGCCCTTATCGTCGAGCAGCTTCTGCACATCGCTCGCGCTGAGCGCGTCCGCGTCGAAGAAGTTCGCGTCGCTAATGATGAAGCCGGCGCGGAAGCTCTTCGTCTCGTCGGCGTCGTACGCCTGGACGGAGAGATCGGGAGTGCCGAGATCGGCCCGGTCGAGGGAGGCGTCGACGGCGCCCGTCTCGACCGAGGTGGTCGACGGCGGCACGGCGTCCTCGGCGGCGGAGGCGGCGGTGAACGGGACGACGGCAGTGCCGAGTCCGACGGCGAGGGCGAGCGCGGCGGTGAGCAGGCGCGATGGTCGGCGGTGATTCCCCATGGTCGCGAAGCCTATTAGCCCCGGGGGACCGCCCGTGTCCCTCGTTCGGTGGCCGTGGCGCGTCGGTCAGACGATGTCGGAGGTGCATGGTCTCATCGGCGGCATGGAACTCAGCTTCATCCTCGGCCTCGTGATCGGCGCGCTCCTGGCCGGAGCCGTCGCCGCGCTCCTCGCCCGCTCGCGCACCCCGATGCCGCTCTCGCCCTCGAGCTCGCGACGGCGCAGGCCCGCGCCGACGGGCTCGAGGCGCGCCACGAGGCGGTCGCGAACAGCACCGCGAGCACCTCGGCTCCGCGCGCGACCAGATCCGCGAGTTGCAGGAGCAGCTGCGCGTCGTGGCCGAGCGCGAGCGGCACGACGCGCGCATCCTGCAGACCCTGTCCCCGGTCGCCGAGAGCCTGCGCGGCATGCAGGAGGCGGTGGGCCGGCTCGAACGCGAGCGCGCCGCGCAGTTCGGCGCCATCACCGAACAGCTCGAGGGCCAGCGGGCCGCCGGCGAGCAGCTGCGCTCCACCACCGAGACCCTCGCCTCGGCACTGCGCTCGAACACGAGCCGCGGCGCCTGGGGAGAGACGCAGCTGCGCAACGTCGTCGAAGCGGCGGGGCTGACCCAGCGGGTCGACTTCGATGTGCAGTTCGGCCTCGAGGGCGAGGCCGGCCGGGGGCGCGCAGACATGGTCGTCCGCCTCCCGGGCGGCAAGGCGATCGCGGTCGACGCGAAGGTCCCCTTCGACGCCTACCTCGAGGCGAGCGCGATCCCCGCCGGCGCGAGCGGTGACGAGGAGGCGCGTCGCGCAGGCCTCCTGCGCGCACACGTCCGCGCGCTCCGCGGACACGTCGACGCGCTCGCCGCCCGCTCCTACTGGACGGGGCTGCCCGCCAGCCCCGAGTTCGTCATCGCGTTCATCCCGAGCGAGCCGCTCCTCGCGAGCGCCCTCGACGCCGATCCGAGCCTGCTCGAGTACGCGTTCCGCAAGCGCGTGGCCCTCGCCTCCCCCGTGACCCTGTGGTCAGTGCTCAAGACCGTCGCCTACACCTGGCAGCAGGACGTCCTGACGGACGATGCGAAGCGACTGCTCGACCTCGGCAGGACCCTCTACGCACGTCTGGGCACACTGGCCGATCACGCCGAGGGGCTGCGCCGCTCACTCGAGAAGACGGTCGACTCCTACAACGCGTTCGCCGGCTCGCTCGAGAGCCGCGTGCTCGTCACGGCGCGCCAGTTCGACTCGATCGACGAGTCCCGGGTCATCGCACCCGTCGGAGGCGTCTCCTCGTCGCCGCGCCGCCTCACGGCCGTCGAGCTGCTCACCGCCGACACCGATGAGGGCGAGCGCTCGGCCTGAGCCGGAGGCCCGACCGGCCAGGGCGCGGCGGCGTCCGGTCGCCGATGTCCTGCTGGTCGTCGGGCGGAGTCCTGGCGGGACTCAGACCCACTTCTCGGCGAGGTGCTGAGCGGTGACGCGGCGGATGGTGCCCGAGCGCGAGCGGAGGACGATCGACTCCGTCGTGATGACGTGCCCCTCCTTGCGCACACCCTTGACGAGGCCGCCGTTCGTGACTCCGGTGGCGACGAAGTAGGTGTTGTCGCTGCGGACGAGGTCGTTGGCGTGCAGGACGCGGTCGAGGTCGTGGCCGGCGTCGATCGCGCGCTGGCGCTCGTCGTCGTCCTTCGGGCGGAGGATCCCCTGGATCACTCCGCCGAGCGCGCGGATGGCGCACGCCGTGATGATCCCCTCCGGCGTCCCTCCGGTGCCGACGCACATGTCCAGGCGCGAGTCGTGCCGGGCGGCGTTGATCCCGCCCGCGACGTCGCCGTCGAGCAGGAGCCGGGTGCCGGCGCCGGCCGCGCGGATGTCCTCGATCAGCTGAGCGTGGCGCGGCCGGTCGAGGACCGCGATCCGCATCTCCTCGACGGGCTTGCGCTTGGCGCGGGCCAGGGCGCGGATGTTCTCGCCGATCGGGCGCTCGATGTCGATGATGCCGACGCCTCGGGGCCCGTGACGATCTTCTCCATGTAGAACACGGCGGAGGGGTCGAACATCGCGCCGCGGTCGGCGACGGCGATCATCGAGAGCGCGTTCTGCCGTCCGGCGGCGGTGAGCGAGGTGCCGTCGATGGGGTCGACCGCGATGTCCGCGGCCGGGCCGGAGCCGTTGCCGACGTGCTCGCCGTTGAAGAGCATGGGCGCGTTGTCCTTCTCGCCCTCGCCGATCACGACGACCCCGTCGAAGTTCACGGTGCCGAGGAAGGTGCGCATCGCGTCGACGGCTGCTCCGTCGGCGGCGTTCTTGTCGCCCTTGCCGATGAACGGCACGGCGCGGATCGCAGCGGCCTCGGTGGCGCGGACGAGCTCCATGCCAAGGTTGCGGTCGGGGTGGAGGTAGAGCGAGTCGTTGTCGATCACTGGAGCATTGTCGGTCACTGAGCGGAGTCCTTCGTCGTCGAGTTCGTGCACGTCGTCGCAGGACCCGCGGAGCGGATCCCCATCCCCTTCGAAGCCTAGCCCAGCGCGCCCGAGGGCCCGGGGAGAGGGCGCAGCCCGCCTCGCTAGACTCGACGGCGACGCGGGCCCCGCCCGACCCCTCCCGTTCATCCGTCAAAGGAGATGCCATGCCCGTCGCTACCCCGGACCAGTACGCAGAGATGCTCGATAAGGCGAAGGCGGGCGGATTCGCCTACCCGGCGTTCAACGTCTCGTCGTCGCAGACCGTCAACGCCGTTCTGCAGGGCCTCACGGAGGCGGGCTCGGACGGCATCATCCAGGTCACGACCGGAGGCGCCGACTACTTCGCCGGTCACACCGTGAAGAACCGCGCGGCCGGCGCGATCGCCTTCGCGAAGTTCGCCACCGAGGTCGCCAAGAACTACCCGGTCACCGTCGCGCTGCACACCGACCACTGCCCGCAGAATGCGCTCGAGGGCTTCGTGTACCCGCTGATCACCGCCTCCGAGGAGGAGGTCAAGGCCGGCCGCGAGCCGCTGTTCCAGTCGCACATGTGGGACGGCTCCGCGGTGCCGCTCGACGAGAACCTCGCCATCGCGAAGGAGATCCTCCCCCGCGTGAAGAACATCAACGCCATCCTCGAGGTCGAGATCGGCGTCGTGGGCGGCGAGGAGGACGGTGTCTCGCACGACATCAACGAGCACCTCTACACCACGCTCGACGACGCGATCGCGACCGTCGAGGCCCTCGGCTTCGGCGAGCAGGGGCGCTACATGGCGGCCCTCACCTTCGGCAACGTGCACGGGGTCTACAAGCCGGGCAACGTGCGCCTGCGTCCCGAGTTGCTCCGCGAGATCCAGGACGGCCTGCAGAAGAAGTACGGCACCGATGCGCTTCCGCTCGACCTTGTCTTCCACGGCGGCTCCGGTTCGACGGACGAGGAGATCGCCGAGGCGGTGCGCAACGGAGTGGTGAAGATGAACATCGACACCGACACGCAGTACGCCTTCAGCCGTTCCATCGCCGACACCGTGCTCAAGAACTACGACGGCTTCCTCAAGGTCGACGGCGAGGTCGGCAACAAGAAGATTTACGACCCGCGCGCCTGGGGCAAGATCGCCGAGACCGCGATGGCCGCGCGCGTCGCCGAGGCGACCCGCCAGCTCGGCTCGGCCGGGAACTCCGGGAAGTAGGGCACCGCTCCGTGACGAACGCACACGATCAGCCGGGCGCCGGGCGTCCGGAGCCGCAGTACGGCGAGTACGCCCCGCCCGGCTGGTCGTGGCGGCCGCCGGAGGACGCGGTGGTCGTCCCCGATCCGCGCGGCTCCGAGAGCGATCCGCGTCCCGCGACCGCGCCTGCCGAGCCGGTGGTCGCGCATCCGGTCGACCGCTTGCTCACGATCGTGCTGCTCGCGCTCGGCGTCTTCTTCGCCGTGCCGACGCTGCTCGATCCGTCGAGCTTCGCGACGACGCTGCAGGAGCTCTATCGCACCCAGGGCATCGGGACCTACGCGTCACCCGAGCTCGCGCGGATCCTCGGCATCGTCGTGGCGCTCGCGCAGTCGCTGATCGTCGCCTTCGCGGTGTGGATCTCGATCCGGCGCCTGCGCGCGGGCAAGCGCGCGGTGCTCGTGCCGATCTTCGGCATCGTGGCGACGGTGCTGCTCTCGCTGATCGTCGCGGCGATCGCCATCCTGGGCGATCCGACCTTCGCGGACTACGTCACGCGCCTGTCGTCGTCGCAGAGTGGCGCGGCCACGGACGTCTAAATCCCCGCTGACGGAAGAGGCCGCCACTCCCGAGGGAGGGCGGCCTCGTGCGTAAACCGGGGCTGACGCTCTAGGCGCCGGCGCTGATCCGCCCGCCGACCCCGCGCGCATCGCGCTTGCCAGCGACGTCCTTGCGCAGCTCCTTGGGGAGCGAGAACATCAGGTCCTCCTCGGCGGTCTTGACCTCCTCCACGTCGCCGTAGCCGGCGGCGGCGAGGTCGTCCAGAACCTCCTGCACGAGCACCTCGGGAACCGAGGCACCACTGGTGACGCCGACAGTACGGATCCCGTCGAGCCACTCCTGCTTGATCTCGCTCGCGTAGTCCACCCGGTAGGCCGCCTTCGCGCCGTACTCCAGTGCGACCTCGACGAGGCGCACCGAGTTGGACGAGTTCGCGGAGCCCACCACGATGACCAGCTCGGCACCGGCGGCGACCTTCTTGATCGCGACCTGGCGGTTCTGCGTGGCGTAGCAGATGTCGTCGCTCGGCGGGTCCTGCAGGTTGGGGAAGCGCTCGCGGAGGCGGCGAACCGTCTCCATTGTCTCGTCGACCGAGAGCGTGGTCTGCGAGAGCCAGACGACCTTGTCCGGGTCCTTGACCACGATGTTCGGCACGTCGTCGGGGCTGTTGACGAGGGTGACGTGATCGGGCGCCTCACCCGCGGTGCCCTCGACCTCCTCGTGGCCCTCGTGGCCGATGAGGAGGATCTCGAAGTCGTCGCGCGCGAAGCGCACGGCCTCGCGGTGCACCTTGGTCACGAGCGGGCAGGTCGCATCGATCGCCTGGAGGTTGCGAGCGGCCGCGCCCTGAACGACCGCCGGCGAGACACCGTGGGCGCTGAAGACGACGTGCGAGCCCTCCGGCACCTCGTCGACTTCGTCGACGAAGATCGCACCCTGGCTCTCGAGCGTCGAGACGACGTGCACGTTGTGGACGATCTGCTTGCGGACGTAGACGGGGGCACCGTAGTGCTCGATCGCCTTCTCGACGGCGACGACCGCGCGGTCGACTCCGGCGCAGTATCCGCGCGGGGCGGCGAGGAGGACGCGTTTGGTGCCGTCGACGGGGACGTCGCGCAGACGCCCCGAGGCGCGGGGCATGCGCGGCATGGGCAGGCTGATCGACACGTGACTCACCCCCCGATCCTACGTGCTGCATCCTGTGCCGGAGCCGTTCCCGTGTCGGAGGCATCCCGTACCGTGGTCGGCGCGGGAAGGCCCTCCCGCTCCCCGTCCCTTCGAGCAGAGGCAGCGATGACCGACGCCCCACCCACCGCCGACTCTCCGTGGCCGGTCGGCCTGCTCGCGAGCAAGATCAAGGGATGGATCGAGCGGCTCGGCACCGCCTGGGTCGAGGGCGAGATCACCCAGTGGGGGGTATCGGGCGGCAACGTCTACGGCAAGCTGAAGGACCTCTCGGGCGACGCGACCGTCGGCTTCACCGTCTGGTCGTCGGTGCGCAGCCGGCTTCCGGCCGATCTGGCGCAGGGCGACCGCGTGATCGCCCTGGTGAAGCCCAACTACTGGCTCAAGGGCGGCACGCTCTCGATGCAGGTGTTCGAGATGCGCCACGTGGGACTGGGCGATCTGCTCGAGAAGCTCGAGCGGCTGCGCCGGCAGCTCGCCTCGGAGGGGCTGTTCGAGCCGTCCCGCAAGAAGCCGCTGCCGTTCCTCCCGCACGGTGTGGGCCTCATCACAGGCAAGGACTCGGACGCGAGAAGGACGTCCTGCGCAACGCTCAGCTGCGCTGGCCCGCCGTGCGCTTCCGCATCGTGCACGCCGCGGTCCAGGGCGAGCGCACGGTGCCGGAGGTCCTCTCGGCTCTGCGGGCGCTCGACGCCGACGCGAGCATCGACGTCATCGTGATCGCGCGCGGAGGCGGCGACTTCCAGAACCTGCTCGGCTTCAGCGATGAGTCCCTCGTGCGCGCCGTCGCGGCCTGCTCGACGCCCGTCGTCAGTGCCATCGGTCATGAGGCCGACCGTCCGCTGCTCGACGAGGTCGCCGATCTGCGCGCGTCCACGCCCACCGACGCGGCGAAGCGCGTGGTCCCCGACGTGTCCGACGAACTTCTGCGCGTGCAGCAGGCGCGGCTGCGGATGACCTCCCGCGTGAGCGGACTCGTCTCGCACGAGATCGACCGGCTCTCGCAGCTGCGCTCGCGTCCGGTGCTGGCGCAGCCGCGCGTGCTGGTCGATCGCCACTCCGAGGAGCTGACCCGCTGGGTCGCCCGCGGGGCGGAGCTCGTCGAGCGGCGTATCGAGCGCGCCCATCTCGAGGTCGAACGCCTGCACGGTCAGTTGCGCGCGCTCTCCCCCCAGCACACGCTCGACCGCGGGTACGCGATCGTGCAGAACTCGGCCGGGCACGTCGTCCGCGCTCCAGGAGACGCGCCCTCCGGCGATGCGCTCGTCCTCACCCTGGCGGCGGGAGCCGTCGGTGCCCGCTCCGAGGGCCGCGCAGCCGACCCGGCCGGCCGCTCCTGAGCACGCCGCGACCCACTCCGCCCTCAGCCCCGCTCGATAGGATCACCCTCATGGCCGACGCCCGCACCGACTCCCCCGACGCTCCGGTGAGCGACTCCGACGTCTCGGGATTCTCGTACGAGCAGGCCCGCGACGAGCTCATGCGCGTGGTAGCCGAGCTCGAGCAGGGCAGCTCGACCCTCGAGCGCTCGCTCGCCCTGTGGGAGCGCGGCGAGGCGCTCGCTGCGCGCTGCGAGGAGTGGCTGATCGCGCCCGCGCCCGGCTCGACGCGGCCCGCTCCCCCGGGGCGAGCGCCGGATGAGCCGCGGCACACCCCCGCGGGTCGTCGCCGAGCTCGGCCGACCCGAGACGGCCGAGGAGACGGCTGCCCGGAAGGCCGAGAACTCCCGCCTCTACCGCCAGCGCAAGACGGTCAACAACCTCGTGTTCTCGCTCCTGGCCACAGTCGGCGCCGTCGCCCTCATCGTGCTGCTGGTGCCTCGGGGCGACACGGTCGATCTGGCGTCGGTCGACGTGCCGCGCGTCGCCGCCCAGGTCCAGCTCGGCCAGACGCAGACCCTGGCCGTGCCGACCCTGCCCGAGGGCTGGAAGGCGAACGCCGCCGAGTTGCGCCGCGAGGGCGGAATCGACTACTGGTACGTCGGCCTGCTGACCCCGAAGGCCGGCTACATCGGTCTGAGTCAGGGACTCGACGCCGACGAGGACTGGGTGGCCTCGCAGCTCGACCGTCGGGCGGCGACGGGCGTCGAGCGGATCGACGGCCGCGCGTGGACCGTCTTCGACCACCGCGACTCCGGCGCGGACACCGGCAACACCCCCTACGCACTCGAGACGACGGAGGGGTCCAGCACCTACCTCGTCTACGGCACGGCCCCGACGGACGAGATCCGCCAGGTCGTGGCCGCCATCACCCCGCAGATCGGCCTGGAGGAGTCCCGATGAGCCTCGATTCGAGCACCGACGTCCCGCGCGAGTCCCGCCCGCCCGCCTGGGTGTGGAAGGAGATGCTGCGTGGCAACCAGCGCTTCGTGGCCGGGGAGCCGCGTCATCCGCGCCAGGACGTCGAACGGCGCGCCGAGCTCGCCGCAGCTCAGGCACCACTCGCCGCGCTCTTCGGCTGCAGCGACTCCCGGCTCGCGGCCGAGATCATCTTCGACCTCGGTCTGGGCGACCTCTTCGTCGTGCGCAACGCCGGCCAGGTGATCGCCGATTCGATCATCGGATCGCTCGAGTACGGCGTCGCGGTGCTCGGCGTGAAGGTCCTGCTGGTCCTCGGCCACGACGAGTGCGGAGCGGTCCGCGCGGCGATCCAGTCGCAGGCGCCCGGTGCCGAGCGCCTCCCCCCGCACATCGAGCACCTGATCGAGCCGATCATCCCGGCCGTCCGGCGCCACGTCGGCCCGCAGCCGGACGGGCGGGTGCTCGTCGACCCCTCGGCCACCGATGCTCTGGCGGTCGGCCGTGAGCACCTGCGCGACACGGTCGCCGAGCTGCTACAGCGCTCCCCCCTGATCGCCGACGCCGTCGCGTCCGGCTCGCTCGCCCTCGTCGGCGCCAACTACCGACTCTCGGACGGGACCGTGGTGTCGGACCTCGTGCTCGGGATCGACCCGCCGGAGCTCAGCCCCTACGTCTCCGAGCTGGAGCGCGGCTCCGGCTCGGTCCTCCCCGCGACCCCTGCGGTCTCGGGGTCGGATGCCGCATGAGCGGCTCCGGACAGCACAGCAGCAACCGATCAGACAAGGACGAACACAGCGTGGTGGATCACTCCCCGACCGACGACTCCGGCGACTTCCGGATCGAGCACGACACGATGGGCGAGGTGCGCGTGCCGCGCGACGCGCTGTACGCGGCGCAGACGCAGCGGGCCGTCGAGAACTTCCCGATCTCGGGAGCCGGGCTCGAGCCGGCGCAGATCGCCGCCCTCGCCCGGATCAAGAAGGCCGCAGCCCTTGCGAACGCGGAGCTGGGCGTCCTCGACCAGGAGATCGCCGGCGCGATCGCCGATGCGGCCGATCTCGTGGTCGGCGGGGGCTACGAGGCCCATTTCCCGATCGACGTGTACCAGACCGGGTCCGGGACGTCCTCGAACATGAACATGAACGAGGTGCTCGGCTCGCTCGCCACGACGGCGCTCGGTCGCACCGTGCACCCGAACGACCACGTCAACGCCTCACAGTCCTCGAACGACGTCTTCCCCACCTCCGTCCACGTGGCCGTGACGGGTGCACTGATCGAGGCGCTGATCCCCTCCCTCGAGCAGCTCGCCGAGTCGCTCGAGGTCAAAGCGGAGCAGTGGGCCGAGGTGGTCAAGGCCGGGCGCACCCACCTGATGGACGCCACACCCGTCACCCTCGGTCAGGAGTTCGGCGGCTACGCGGCGCAGATCCGTCTGGGCATCGAGCGCGTGCAGTCGGCGCTCCCCCGCGTCGCCGAGGTCCCCCTGGGCGGCACCGCGGTCGGCACCGGAATCAACACCCCCGCCGGCTTCCCGCAGAAGGTCATCGCGCGCCTCGCGGAGGAGACGGGCCTTCCCGTCACCGAGGCGCGGAACCACTTCGAGGCACAGGGCGCCCGCGACTCGCTGGTCGAGGCATCCGGAGCGCTCCGCGTCATCGCCGTGAGCCTCACCAAGATCAACAACGACCTGCGCTGGATGGGCTCCGGACCCAATACGGGCCTCGGCGAGCTTCGCATCCCCGACCTGCAGCCGGGCTCGTCGATCATGCCCGGCAAGGTCAACCCGGTGATCCCGGAGGCGGTCCTGATGGTCTGCGCCCGCGTGATCGGCAACGACGCCACCATCGCCTGGGCCGGCGCTTCCGGCGCCTTCGAGCTCAACGTCGCGATCCCGGTGATGGGGACGGCGCTGCTCGAGTCGATCCGACTGCTCGCGAACTCGGCCGTTCTGCTGGCCGACAAGGCGATCGACGGGCTCGAGGCCGACGTCGAGCACGCGCGAGCACTGGCCGAGTCCTCGCCGTCGATCGTGACCCCGCTGAACAAGGTGATCGGCTACGAGGCTGCCGCCAGGGTCGCGAAGAACTCGGTCGCCAAGGGCATCACGGTGCGCGAATCGGTCGTCGACCTCGGCTTCGTCGAGCGCGGCGAGGTCACCGAAGATCAGCTCGACACCGCTCTCGACGTCATGTCGATGACGCACCCCGGCTGAGCCGCACCGCATCGGACGGCCCGTTCCTCCGCGAGACACCCCGCTCACCGGGTCGTCCGCCGGGAGCGGGCCGTCCTTCATCCGGCGACCACCAACCAGAACGCGGCGAGCTGGAAGGGGCCGAACGGCATCCGCTCAGCGCGCAGGCGCAGGACGAGCACCCAGACGCCGGCCAGGACGAAGGCGAGCGCGGGCGCGAGGAGACCCGATCGGCCCCGAGCTGCGCGAGCGGAGGCGCGAGCGCCGCTCCCAGCTTCACATCACCGAGACCGAGCCCGCCCGACCCGTGCAGCATCCAGAGCGCGACGCCGGTCCCGAGCACGGCCGCCAACGCGCCCGCGCTCAGGACCGGCACAGCGGTGAGAACGAGCAGCGGCAGCGTGAGCACGTTCGGGAGGCGTCGCTCGCGGACATCCACCAGCACCAGCGGCACCGTCAGGAGCGCCACGGGCAGCAGCCCCGGCACTCCGCGATGAGCCGCGACCACCAGCAGGGCCGCGGCACCCAGCACCAGCGCTGCCCGATCCGCAACAGAGGGATTCGACATCCGCCGACATTAGAGCGCGCGAGCGCGTCCCCGTCACGGTTCTCCACAGCGCCTGCTGTGAACGGTCCGGGCCGGCCGCGAACGGTCCGGGCGGGCCGCGAACGGTCCGGGCCGGTCCCGAACCGGGTACGAGCCTCTGCCGGAACGCGTCTGGCGCCCGCTCACGCACGTCGATCAGTCGCGCGGCGGAACCGGTCCGAGCAGGAGGGCAGCGAAAGCGGCGTGCGCCGAGGCATCGTCGGAGGGGTGGAACAGGCCGGCGAGCACGTCGCGGTAGAGCCGGGCGAGTTCGGAGCGGCGGGCGTAGGCCGAGCCGCCTGCGACCCGCACGGCGCTCTCGACGATGCGCAGCGCCGCCTCCGTCGTGCGGATCTTCACGCCCGCGAGGGAGGGGAACCACCGCTGGCCGCGGTCGGCCAGCGCATCGACGTCGGCCGCCGCCGAAAGCAGCGGAGCATCGAGGCCGTCGAGCAGGATCGCCGCCTCCGCGAGGCGACGCCGGACCTCCGGATCCTCGGCGATCGAGCGCCCGCCTGCGCGGAGCGACGTGCGGTGGCGGGCGGCGGCCGCAGCGAGCTCCAGCGCCCGCTGCGCGATCCCGAGGTAGACGGCGGAGATGAGCAGCTCGAAGTTCGCGAAGACCGCGAAGACGAAGGGGTCCGCGCTGGGACCCACCGGCAGCGAGCGGACCATCCGCTCGGCGGGGACCACGACGCCGTCGAGCACCGTCGACCGGCTCTGCGTCGCCCGCATGCCGAGCGTGTCCCAGTCGTCACGGACTCGAGCCCGGGCACCGGTGACTCCGGGCTCTCGCGGTCGATGAAGCCGTGCACGAGCTGGGGCTGAGCGGAACTGTCATCGCGGCCGAACACACCCAGACGGGTCCAGGCCGGGGCGAGGGAGGTGAACACCTTCGTGCCGGTGAAGCGGTAGCCGCCGTCGGGCAGCGGTTCGGCCCTCGTCAGCGAGTCCGAGAGCACGAGGTCGTTACCGGCCTCGCTGTTGCCGAACGCGAAGACGTGACCCGCCACCGCGTCGGTCAGGACGTGCCGGAGGGAGTCGTCGCCCCGCTCGAGGAGGGCGCGCGCGATCCCCGTCCAGACGAGGTGCATGGTGACGGCGAGCGCGGTCGCGGGGGCGGCGGTCGCGAGCCGCGTCTGCTCCGCCGCGACCGCCTCCAGACCGAGGCCGGCGCCGCCGAGGTGCGCGGGGACGAAGAGGGCGAGGTAGCCGATCGCTCGCAGCTCCTCGAGGTCCTCGCTGCAGAAGGCGTTGTGCTCGTCGTAGTCGGCGGCGCGGGTGCGGAAGCGCTCGAGGAGCGCGTCATCGAGGATGCTCACCCCGCCCACGCTACGCCTGCCCCGGGAGTCCGGATCACTGGACCGTCTCCGGCCCAAGGAAACGCGCCCGGCTCGCCGAGATCGGCGGATCCCGGGAGCCGGACGCGTTCTGACGAGCCGGAGTCGGCCGGAATTAGGCCAGCTCGTTCGACTCCAGCATCTCGGTGACGAGCGCCGCGATCGCCGAGCGCTCCGAGCGCGTCAGTGTGACGTGCGCGAACAGCGGGTGCCCCTTGAGCGTCTCGATCACGGAGGCGACTCCGTCGTGCCGGCCGACCCGCAGGTTGTCGCGCTGAGCCACGTCGTGGGTCAGCACCACCCGAGAGTTCTGGCCGACACGCGAGAGCACCGTCAGCAGCACGTTGCGCTCGAGCGACTGGGCCTCGTCGACGATCACGAAGGCGTCGTGCAGCGACCGACCGCGGATGTGAGTGAGCGGCAGCACCTCGAGCATCCCGCGCTCGATCACCTCGTCGAGCACGTTCTGCGAGACCAGGGCGCCGAGCGTGTCGAAGACCGCCTGGGCCCACGGGTTCATCTTCTCGGCGGCGTCGCCGGGCAGGAAACCGAGGTCCTGCCCACCGACCGCGTAGAGCGGGCGGAACACCATGATCTTCTTGTGCTGACGCTTCTCGAGCACCGCCTCCAGCCCCGCGCAGAGTGCGAGCGCCGACTTGCCAGTGCCGGCGCGCCCGCCGAGCGAGACGATGCCCACCTCCTGGTCGAGCAACAGGTCGATCGCGAGACGCTGCTCCGCCGAACGCCCGTGCAGCCCGAAGACGTCCCGGTCACCGCGCACCAGCGTGATCTGCCGCTTACCGGTGACCCGAGCGAGTGCGGATCCGCGGTCGGAGTGGACGACCAGCCCCGTGTTCACGGGGATGTCGGCGACGACGTCGGTGAAGAGCCGCTCGCGGTCGTAGAGCTCGCTCATCGCGTCGCCCGGGAGCGTGACATCGTCCATGCCGGTCCAGCCCGACTCCGGGGCGAGCTCGGCGAGGTACTCCTCGGCGGCCAGCCCGATCGACGCGGCCTTCACGCGCATCGGCATGTCCTTCGACACGATCGTGACCGCCGAGCCTTCGCTCTGCAGGTTGAGCGCGACGGCGAGGATGCGGGCGTCGTTGTCGCCCAACTGGAGCCCGCTGGGCAGGACCGACATGTTCGAGTGATTCAGCTCGACCCGGAGCGTGCCTCCCCGACCGACCGAGATCGGGAGATCGAGTCGCTCGTGCTGCACACGCAGCTCGTCGAGGTGGCGCAGGGCCTGCCGCGCGAAATACCCGATCTCGGGATCGTTGCGCTTGCCCTCGAGCTCGCTGATCACCACGATCGGCAGCACGACCGCGTGCTCGGCGAAGCGGAACATCGAGGAGGGGTCCGACAGCAGCACCGAAGTGTCGAGGACGTAGGTCCGGTGCAGCTGATCGGTGGAGTCGGCCGACCCGTGCTGCACGCGGCGGTGGACACCGCTCTGCGTGCCGGTCTGCGGATCCATGCCCTGGGGAACTGTCACGACGACTCTCCACACTCCGGGGGCCGAGGCCCCCGGCTCATGTCCTCGAGCCGGCCTCTTCGGTGCATCCTGTGCACCGCGCAGTGTCCCTTCGGTGTCTGCGCGATATCGAGCCGTACGTCGGGGGCCGTCTCGACCAGGCGCTGTACCTGATGACTCGAACCTAACCCGGCGAATGACATCCGTGTGCTTCTCGTCGCTACGAATGTGTAACCAACGCGTGAACGCGCGGATTTCGGCTAGTACTCGATGCTGGTGGCCGCCGAGATCAGGGCGGCGCGGAGCAGGGCGAGCGTCTCGTCGGTCGTGCCCGCGTGCGCGCTGAAGCGCACCGTGCTCGGCCGCAGCCTCGCGGTCACGCCGTGCGCGGTGAGGGACGCGACCAGCGGGGCCAGCTCCTCCGGTTCGGGCTCGAGGACCACGATGCCGGCGCGCTCGTGATCGTCGCGGGAGCCGGCGACTGCGAGGCCGAACTCGTCGGCGAGATCGACGATCGCGCTGACCCGCTCGGCGACGAGGGCCGCGATCGTCGGCACACCCACCGAGGCGACGTCCTCGAGCGCCGCTGCGAGACGAGCCTGAGCGATCGGGTCCGGGTTGCTGACGCTGAAGGCACGGGCGTCGTGACGCGGAGGCGCGACGGCGTCCCAGGGCTCCGCCTCCTGCGAGCCGGTCCAGCCCGAGAGCACGGGCGACAACCGCGCCAGGGCGCGCTCGCTCAGCGCGAGGAACCCCGTGCCCCATCCGGCGCGCAGCCACTTCTGGCCGCCGGAGACGACCACGTCGGCGAACTCGTAGGGAGCATCCACGACGCCGAACCCCTGGATCGCGTCAAGGATCAGGAGGCGGTCGCCGATCACGTCGCGGATCGCCTCGACGTCGGCGAGGTAGCCGGTACGGGAGTCGACCAGGCTGACCGCGACGGCCGTCACCTCGTCGCTCAGCTGCTCCCGGACGGCCTCCGGCGTCACCCGGCCCTGCTGGGTGCGGAGCCAGCGCGGCTGGACCGCACCCAGCGCCTGGCCGGCGCGGACGGCGGCGAACGGGAGGCTCGGGAATTCGGCGGCTGAGAGCAGAACGTCCCCGGACGCTCCGAAGAGCGTGTGCAGGAGTCCCGTCGACGTGTTCGGTTGGAACACCACGTGATCGGCGGGGACGCGCACCAGCGCGGCCACGGCCTCCCGCATCCGCTCGTCCTGACGGAACAGCTCGTCGAGGCTGCCGCTCCTGGCGCGCGCGAGCATCCCGGTGACGGCGGCCTGCTCGGCCTCGACGGTGCTCGAGACCGGGCCCACACGTCCGAAGTCGAGGTAGCCGGTCTCCTCGCGGAAGGTCGCGAGGAACGCGTCCGTCGCGGATCCGGAGTCGGCGGGAGGAGTCACCTCGGACGGGCTCATGTCGGCCTCCCTGTCGGGCGCGGCGCGGGACGCGAGATCAGCTGCCGAAGCGGCGGTGGCGGCCGGCGTAATCGCGCAGGGCGCGGAGGAAGTCGACCTCGCGGATGTCGGGCCCCAGGGCCTCCATGAAGTAGAACTCGCTGTGCGCGCTCTGCCAGAGCATGAAGTCCGAGAGCCGCTGCTCGCCCGAGGTGCGGATCACGAGATCCGGGTCCGGCTGGCCGCTCGTGTAGAGGTGCTCGCCGATGAGCTCGGGAGTGAGCAGACCAGCGACGTCCTCGATCGAGGAGCCGCGTTTGCCGTGCTCGTCGAGGATGCTGCGCACGGCCTGGGCGATCTCGTGACGACCGCCGTAGCCGACGGCGAGGTTCACGTGCAGGCCGGTGTGGGAGGCGGTGCGCTCCTCCGCACTGTCCAGAGCGGCGACCAGCGCTGCGGGCAGCCCCTCGTCGGAGCCGACGTGCTGCACCCGCCAATCGGGCTGCTGCGACACCTCCTCCGCCAGGTCGGCGATGATCGCGATCAGCTCGGTCAGCTCGCTGCTGTCCCGCCCGACGAGGTTGTCCTGCGAGAGCAGGTAGAGGGTGACGTGCCGCACTCCGAGTTCGTCGCACCACTGGAGGAACTCGTGCACCTTCGCGGCGCCGGCCCGGTGTCCGTGCGCAGCGGTCTCGAGAGCGCGCTGCCGAGCCCAGCGCCGATTGCCGTCGATGATCATCGCGACGTGGTTCGGCAGGGAGTCGGGGGGAAGCTCGAGCGCAGACGCTTCTTGTAGACGCCGTAGAGGAGGTCTCTCCCTGCGGGCAGTCTCGGCTTCGGCACAGTGACACGGTAGTCGACGCGGAGCGGTCGACCCAGCGCATCGGGGTCCAGTGTCGCCCCCGGCACCGCGTCGTAGTCTGTCTCGCATGAGTCAGCGGCCGACGCCTCCCCCTCCCGAGCCCTCCGCGCGCCAGTCACGTGCCGCGGACGTCGCGGTAGCACGGGACGATGCGACCGGCCCCGACCTGCCCGGCCTCCCCCTGGTCGAGGACGCGATCGAGAACGACCCGGCCACAGAGACCCGGCCGACGTGGCGCGGCTGGATCCACGCGGGCCTGTTCCCCCTCGCGGTCATCGTCGGGGTGGTGCTCGTCATCGTCGCCGAGGGCGCTCCGGCGACGTGGGCGGCCGCGGTCTTCACGACCACGTCCCTGCTGCTCTTCGGCACCTCCGCGCTCTACCACCGCTTCGACTGGGCACCGCGGACGAAGGTGATCCTCAAGCGGATCGACCACGCCAACATCTTCCTGCTGATCGCGGGCACCTACACGCCGCTCGCCGTCCTGGCGCTGCCGCCCGCGCAGGGCTCACTGCTGCTCGTCCTGGTCTGGTCGGGGGCGCTGCTCGGGATCGGCTTCCGCGTGTTCTGGATCTCGGCGCCGCGCTGGCTGTACGTGCCGCTGTATCTGCTGCTCGGCTGGGCCGCTGTCATGTACCTCGGCCCGCTGTTCGAGGCGAGCGCGGCGATGATGGTGCTCGTACTCGTCGGCGGGCTCTGCTACACCGCGGGCGCGATCATCTACGGCGTCAAGAAGCCAAACCCGGTGCCGGGAGTCTTCGGCTTCCACGAGATCTTCCACGCGCTGACCGCTGTGGCGTTCCTCTGCCACTGGACGGCGGCGCTGATCGTCTGCCTCGACCCCGTCTACAACGCGGGCTGAGGTCAGCGGTCGGTGGAGCGCTCGGCGCGCTCGGCCTCCTCGGCGTCGAGCCGCTCGGTCACCTGCGCGGTGTAGGTCGTACGCCGCACCCGCCGGACCATGTCGACCGCGAGCAGCACGGCCGCGACGGCGATCACGAGCATCGTGATGAAGCCGAAGAGCCCGGGGGTGACCGTGTCCTCGTTAAAGTCGGGCCCGGGCGTCGGCATCGGAGTGGAGGCGGCGAGGACGAGCAGGTTCTGGGCGCTCCCGAGGGCGGTGGCGATCACGCTCGGACCCCGCTCTCGTGGGCGGCCGGAGCGTCGTCCGGGTCGGTGACGACGACTCCGGATCCCTCGGGTTCCGCCGCGACCGGGGTCCGGCCGGTCGGCTCCAGGTCGGGGGCGATCGGCGGCACGACCGCCGTCGGCCCGGGAGCCAGCTCCGCGAGGTCGAGGCCTGCGAAGAGGTCGGTCTCGGGAGTCGGCGCCTCCACCCGGCTCTCGATGAGCTGGAAGTCGTCGGTCGGCCAGGCGGCGTCGATCGCCTCGTGCGGGAGGAAGAAGAACGCGTTGTCGGGGGCGACCTGGCTGGCGTGCGCGAGCAGCGCCGCATCGCGGCGGTCGTGAAAGCCCGAGATGACGATGCGTGTCGTCGCGAGGAAGGGGGCGTCCTCGTTCCAGCGCTTCATCTCCTCGAAGACCGCGAGCCGGGGGTCCTCCGGATCACGCATGCGGAGGTGCTCGGCGATCGCCCGGAGCTTCTGACCGCTGAACACGCGGTCGTAGTAGAGCTTCGACACGCTCCACGGCGCGCCGAGACCGCTGTACTCCCCTGCGAGCCCTGCGGCGCGGAAGGCCTCCACGGCCACCTGGTGCGCGCGGATGTGGTCGGGGTGCGGGTAGCCGCCGTTCTCGTCATAGCCGATGATCACGTGCGGTCGGAACCGGCGCACCAGCCGCACCAGCGGCGCGGCAGCGGTGGTGAGCGGCAGGCCTGCGAAGGAGGAGGCGTCGACCGCGCGGTCCTCGGGCATCCCGGAGTCGACGAAGCCCAGCCAGGTGTGCTCCACGCCGAGGGCCTCGCGCGCGGCCGCCATCTCGTGACGGCGCAGGCCCCCGATGTCGCGCTCGGCGTGCGCGCGGGCCTCGAGGCCCTCGTTCAGCACCGATCCGGCCTCGCCTCCGGTGCAGGAGACGACCATGACCTCGGCGCCGCGCTCGGCGTAGGCGGCGAGGGTCGCTGCGCCCTTGCTCGACTCGTCGTCGGGATGGGCGTGCACGGCGAGGAGGCGCGGCGTCTCCCGCGCCTCCGAATCGACGGAGACCTCGACGGTCTGGGACACGATCGCTCGATTCCTCGGGGTTTAATGGGGTCGGCGCGCTGCTCCGGAAGAGACGGACGCCACCCGACCAAGAGTAGACGTATCACCCAGGGAGTTCCGTGGCCGCCCGCACGTCCGAGAGCGTCGACAGCAGCGCAGACGCCGAGCTCGAGCCGGACGAGGTCCGCTCGGTCGGTCCGCTCGCGACTCGCTACGGGCGCACGCGCCGCTCCCGCCGCGGCAACCGCTGGCTCTTCGGCGGTGTCGCGCTCGCCTTCCTCGCCGTGTTCACCGCCTGGGTCGTCTGGGCCGGGCTCGACGGCGCCCGCGGGGGCGTCGATGCGCAGGACACTGCGCACCAGGTCGTCGACGACCGCACAGTCCAGGTTTCGTTCGACCTCACCGCGCCGGTCGGGAGGGACGTGGCCTGCGCCGTGCAGGCCCTCAACGAGCAGTCCGCCGTCGTCGGCTGGCTGGTGGTCGAGTACCCCGCGTCGACCGAGCGCTTCCGCTCCTTCACCGAGACCGTGCGGACCACCGAGCTCGCGAACACAGGTTTGATCTCCTCCTGCTGGCTCCCGTAGGGTTGCCCGAGGCCCTGACGGACTCGTCGGGGCCTCGTCGTTCCACCGCCGCCGGACGCCGGCCGTCGCGATCGCCGGACGCGGATCCCTCCGCTCGGCTCTGTCGCACGCCGCGAGCGCGGCCCTCAGAGGAGGAGCCCACCATGGCCGACCAGTCACAGGTCACCTGGATGACCCAGGAGTCGTACGACCGCCTCCAGGCGGAGCTCACCGAGCTGTCCACCGCCGGACGCGAAGAGATCGCCAAGCGCATCGAGGTCGCTCGCGAGGAGGGCGATCTGAAGGAGAACGGCGGCTACCACGCCGCGAAGGACGAGCAGGGCAAGATCGAGGCGCGCATCCGCCAGCTGACCGCGCTGCTGCGCGAGGCCGAGATCGGCACGCCGCCCGAGAGCCACGGAGTCGTCGAGGCCGGCACGATCATCACCGCCGAGATCGCGGGCGACGAGTCCCGCTTCCTCCTCGGCAACCGCGAGATGGCGGGCGAGAGCGACCTCGACGTCTACAGCCCGCAGAGCCCGCTCGGCTCGGCGATCATGGGCCTGAAGGTGGGCGACAGCACCCGCTTCACCGCTCCGAACGGCCGCGAGATCGAGGTCCGCGTCGCGAACGTCGAGACCTGGAACGGCCACTGATCATACGGTGATCGGCCCTCCGCGGCGTTGTCGTCGGGCGCGACACCACCGGTATCGCTTCCTCCTCCGCCTTGCGGAGAACCGATCACCCACGACCATCGCCGCGGCGTTGTCGTCGGGCGCGACACCACCGGTATCGCTTCCTCCTCCGCCTTGCGGAGAACCGATCACCCACGACCATCACGGCGTCGTCGACGGGCGCGACACCGAGAACCGCACGATCAAGCGGTCGACACGCGCGGGTGGTAGCCGGCGTCTGTCAGTACCTCGAGGACGCGGTCGGCGTGCTCCGGACCGCGGGTCTCGACGCTGATCTCGATCTCGACCTCGCTGATCTGCAACCCGCGGCCGTGGCGGGTGTGCAGGACCTCGACCACGTTGGCGTTCGCCTCCGAGATGAGCTCGGCGATGCGAGCGAGCTGACCCGGCCGGTCGGGCAGGCCGATGCTCATCTTGAGGTAGCGCTCGGACGCGGCGAGCCCCCTGCTGATCACCCGCTCCATCATCAACGGATCGATGTTGCCACCCGAGAGGATGACGGCCGTCGGTCCCGTATCGCGGATCTTCCCCGTGAGGATCGCCGCGATGCCGACGGCGCCGGCGGGTTCGACCACGAGCTTCGCCCGCTCGAGGAGCACCAGCAGCGCCCGGGCGATGTCGTCGTCCTCGACCGTGACGACCTCGTCGACGATGTCGCGGATCATCGCGAAGTTGAGCTGACCCGGCTTGGCGACCGCGATGCCGTCGGCGATCGTCGGGCTGATCGTGATCGCCGTCGGCTCTCCGCTCGCGAGCGACAGCGGATACGGTGCCGCGTTCGCCGCCTGCACGCCGACCACCCGGAGCGTGCGCCCCTCCTGGGCGGCCTTCTGCTTCGCCGCCGAGGCCACACCGGCGATGAGGCCGCCGCCCCCGATCGGCACGACGATCGTCTCGACGCCCGGCGCCTCCTCGAGGATCTCGAGCCCGATCGTGCCCTGGCCGGTGATGACGTCGGGGTGGTCGTACGGAGGCACGAACACGGCGCCGGTACGCTCCGCGAACTCCGCCGCCGCCGCGAGCGCCTCGTTGAAGATGTGGCCGCTCAGCACGACGTCGGCGCCGTACTCGCGGGTCGCCGAGAGCTTGGGCAGCGCGACACCGATCGGCATGAAGATCGTGGCCTCGATGCCGAGCTCCCTGGCCGCGAACGCCACACCCTGGGCGTGGTTGCCGGCGGAGGCGGCGACGACTCCGCGCGCCCGCTCCTCCGGAGTGAGCCGCGAGAGCAGGTACACCGCCCCGCGGATCTTGTAGGAGCCGGTGCGCTGCAGGTTCTCGCACTTGAGGAACACCGGCGCACCGAGGACCTGCGCGAGGAAGTTGCTCGTCTCCATCGGCGTCGAGGCGATGACCGGCGCGATGACGGCGCGGGCCGCCTCGAACTCGCGGAGCGAGGGTCCGACGACCCGGCTAGTCTGCATACTCTGCGGCACCTTTCTCGGGGGTTCGGGCAGACGAGCGCCAGGATCCGCTCGCGACGTACTTGACCATCACGTTGAGGGTCGCGACGAACGGCACCGCGAAGAAGGCCCCCGCGATGCCCGCGAGGATCGATCCGCCGGCGACCGCCAGGACGACCGCGAGCGGGTGCACCTTGACCGCCGAGCCCATGATCAGCGGTTGCAGGATGTGGCCTTCGAGCTGCTGCACCCCGAGCACGACGATCAGCAGGATCAGGGCGATCAGCGGCCCGTTGTAGACGAGCGCGATGAAGACGGCGAGAGCTCCGGTGACGACCGCTCCGATCACGGGGACGAACGATCCGAGGAAGACCAGCACCCCGATCGGGATCGCGAGCGGCACTCCGAGGAAGAAGGAGCCCAGGCCGATGCCCACTGCGTCGACGAACGCGACGAGGATCTGCACCTTCACGAAGTTGGTGAGGGTGACCCAGCCCGCGCGCCCGGCGCCGTCGACCGATGCGCGTGCGCGACGCGGGAACAAACGAACCACCCAGCGCCAGATGTTCGGGCCGTCGATCAGGATGAACAGGGTCGAGAAGAGCGTGAGCAGCACGCCGGTGAGCACGTGCCCGACGGTGGATCCGACGCTCAGCGCCCCGCTGACGAGCACCCCCGAGTCCTGCTGGAGCGCCGTCAGCGCCTGCTGCGCGTACTGGTTGATGTCGTTCTCGGTGAGGTGCAGCGGCGACTCCAGGAGCCACGCCTTGAGGTCGGCGTAGGACTGGACCGTCTGGCGGCTGAGGTCGTCGAACCCGGCGTACACCTGGGTGACGACGAGGAAGAGCAGCCCGCCGATGACGAGGACGATCCCGAGTTCCGAGACGACCACAGCCAGCCATTTGGGCCAGCGGTGACGCTGGAGGAAGCTCGAGAAGGGGACGAGCAGCGCCGCGATGACGATCGCCAGCAGCAGGGGGATGACGATGAGTCTCAGCTCGATGACGAGCAGGGCGACCACGGCGAGCGCCGCGACCACCACGAGCACCCGCCACGCCCAGGCGCCCGCGATCCGCATCCCGTCGCTCACGAAGGCGGAGTCGGGGACCGGCGTGGGCCGGGGGTCGATGGCCTGCGCTGCGCGCTCGACAGCGCGCGTGCCGGAGGTGCGGCGGGACCTGCCGAGTCTCATCTGCCCAGACTAGGCCCCGGTGCATTCCGCAGCAGGCATCAGCGACGCGGCGCGGAGGTGACGCCCGAGAAAGCGGCGATGTCGGACCTGTTCGCTACCGTGGTCGCACTATGACCGAGCAGCTCTCGCCAGCACTCGCGCGCCGGATCGCCCTGGCGGCGCAGGGCCTCGGCGCGCCCCGGCCCGCTCGGGTGACGGCGCGCCACGTGCGCGCCGTCGTCGATCGCATCCGTCCCCTGCAGCTCGACTCCGTCTCCGTCTTCGAACGCAGCCACTACCTCCCGGTGCTGGCGCGTCTCGGGCCCTACGAGCGCTCGCTGCTCGACGCGGCTGCCTTCACGGCGGACGGACCGTACCTCGAGTACTGGGCGCACGAGGCGGCGCTCGTCCGGCGCGAGGACGTCCCCCTCTACCGGTGGCGGATGCAGCACTACCGCCGCATCCGGCTCCCCGAGCACGAGGCTGGGCCGCCGAGAACCGTTCGACGCTCGACTGGCTGCGCGCCGCGCTCGCCGACGGCCCCCTGCGCGCCTCCGAGATCGAGCACGAGGCCAACGTCCGCACCGGTCCCTGGTGGGGCTGGTCGGACGTCAAGCGCGGGCTCGAGATGCTCTTCCGCTGGGGTGAGGTCGTGACTGCCGGGCGCACGCGATTCGAGCGCTCGTACGGGCTGGCCGAGCAGCTGCTGCCGCGCGACGTGCTCGAGAGCGAGGTGCCGGTGGCGGATGCGGTGCGCGAGCTGGTGCGCAGGGCGGCCCGCGCGCACGGGATCGGCACGCTGGACGATCTGGCCGACTACCACCGGCTCCTCCAGGCGCCGACCCGGCTCGCCGTGGACGAGCTCGTCGATGCGGGTGAGCTCGAGCCGGTCGAGGTGCGCGGGTGGGAACGCGGCGGACGGCCCCTCCCCCTGTGGCGACACGTCGAGGCACGGCGCCCCCGCGCCCTCCGCATCGATGCGCTGCTCTCCCCCTTCGATCCGGTCGTCTGGCACCGGCCGCGCGCCGAGCGGCTCTTCGGATTCCACTACCGGATCGAGATCTACACGCCCGCGGCGCAGCGGGTGCACGGCTACTACGTCCTCCCGGTCCTCCTCGACGACGTCATCGCCGCGCGGGTCGACCTCAAGAGCGATCGCCGCCGCCGGGTCCTCCTCGTGCAGGCGGCTTGGCGTGAGCCGGGTGCACCCGCCGACACCGCGGAGCGCGTGGCGGCGCTGCTCGTCGAGGCAGCGGCCTGGCAGGGTCTGGACGCCGTCGAGGTGGTTGGCAGGGGCACTCTCGCGCCCGCCCTGCTCGCCGCTCTCACCGAGCGTCGCGTGAACGCATGAGCGAGGCCGCGCCCGGCGGGGGGATCCTCGCGCTTGCCCTCTCCGAGAAGTGCGTGGCCCTGCTGCTCGAGCGAGGGACCGTCTCGGGCGTCGGCACCGGCGAGCTCGCTCACGCCGCCGGGATCTCGCTGCGGACCTTCCACCGCTATCTCGGCAGCAAGGAGGACTGCGTGCGCCCTGTGCTCGCCGCCGCCGTCAGCGCGATGGGGCGCGCACTCGTCGAGCGTCCCCTCGCCGAACCGCTCAACGCCGCGCTGGCGGAGGCCTTCGCCGCCTCCGCATCGGGCCGTCACCTCGATCGCACCCTCCGATTGATCCCGCTGCTCACCGAGACGCCGGCGATGCGCGCCGTCTGGGCACAGTCGCTGCACGACGCGAGGAGGCGCTCACGCCGTTCCTCGCCGAGCGTATGGACCTGGGCCGCGCCTCCCTCCCGCGAGCGGCGGTGCTGGCCACGGTGGTGCTCGCGCTCGTGCGCCGAGCGCTCGTCGACGCGGCCTCCACGGGCGTCGATCCGGCGCCGGTGTTCGCTGAGTACCTGGCGACGCTCGACGGCGGACCACTCGCCGCCCCCTCGGCTGACTCCGCGCGTCACGCTCGCCTCACTCTGCTCGAGCGAGTAGAGTGAGAACTCCTCGCGTTATCGCGAGGAGTCGCGGTGGGGCGGGAAGGACTCGGGGATGATCGTGTTCGACGACGACGTGGCCGCACGGCTCGCGGCAGGAGCCCGCGACTTGGGCGACCTGCTGAGGGATCAGTCGAGCACCCGGGCGGAGGCTGCCGAGGAGGCGCTGCACGGCTTCGCCTGCATGCACCGCTCCCTGTTCGAGGAGGCGGTAGAGACGGAGGCGGTCGACCGCACGATGCTGGCCCATCGACTCGGGGCTCTCGCGCAGCAGGTCGACAGGACGCGCGCCGCAGCCGAGCGCGAACGGCAGCGGCAGGCGGGGCTCGCTGCCCAGGAGGAGCATCCGGCCGAGCCGCCGAGCCCGCTCTCGGCGTCGTTCTCGGCGCGGAGTCGTCGCCGCACGAGCGCTCCGGCGGCCGTGCGCGGCTCCGCGGACCCCACTCGGCTGCGGAGCTTCGTGGAACGGGCCCGGACGAGCGACGGGCGGGTGCGCGCCCTGCTCGATGAGGTGGCGGCGATCTGGCGGCGCTTCGGCGTCGACTGCTCCTGGGCTCCGACCGGCCGGGTCACCGTCTTCGACGGCGTCCGCGAGTTGCTCGACGAGAACGGGGCGGACGCCGACTGGATGGAGCGCGTCGCCACGGCTTTCGACGCCGCGGGCGGCGAGGCCCTCTCCTCGATGGCGGTGGAACTGGCGTCCGCTCCCGTGCTGAAGCTCTCTGATCCCGTCCTGCTCACGGCTCTCGCCACGCTCGACCCGCAGGAGGTGGGAACAGTCTGGGCGGCGCGTCCGGAGTTGCAGGAGCAGCTCCTCGCCCTCGATTCCGCGGGCGTGAACCGCTGGTGGCACGGCCTCGACGCCGAGCCCGGCGCTCTCTCCCGGCGGCAGTCGGTGCTCCTCGACGCGTGTCCCTCGTTCTTCGGGACCCTGGAGGGGATCCCCTACGGCGCGCGAGACCGTGCGAACCGGGTTTCGCTGTCGGGCTGGATCGACGCCCTCACGGCTGAGCGCGATGCAGCTCTCTTCCGCGAGGAGGAGCTCGAGGACCGACCTGAGGCCACCACGCTCGAGATCGCGGCCGCCGCGTTCGCGATCACGGCGGCGAACGAGCGTCTGCGACCGCTACTGAGCATCCAGGGGAGCCTGACGCCGGTACCCGGATCGTCCGCTCGGCTCCTCTGCTCGCTCACCGCCGACTCGCCGCCCTCGGCGTCGGTGAGCATCGGCGACCTGGACACCGCGACGACCGTGGTCTACACGGTCGCGGGAGCAGGCACCACGACGGACGACATGGAGTCGTGGACGACGGCGGCCCGCCGCGTCGCCGATCTGCTGCCGGCCGAGAGCGCGGTCGTCGCCTGGATCGGGGACGACACTCCTCCGCCTCCCGACGGGTCCGACCTCGACAGGTCGGTGCTCTCGGGGCACCGTGCCGAGCGCGGCGGCCGCGCTCTGGCACGAGCCCTCCGCGGGCTCGCGGCGGTCCGGCACGAGAACCCGGTCGTTCCCGCGCTCCTCGCGCACTCCTCCGGCAGCACGACCACGGCCCTCGCGCTCCTCGAGGAGAACATCCCGGTCGACGCGGTCGTGACTCCCGGATCGGCCGAACTCCCGCGCGGGGAGGACGGGGCGTCCCACCCCCACGCGGCGACGGTCTCCTCCCCGCAGACCGGCGACGTCGCGATCCGGGAGGAGGGCGGAGGCGACGCCGGCACGCGCCTGCACCGACGGCCGTTCTCCGAGCATCCGATCGACCCGGGAGCGGAGCCCCTCGGCGGTCGTCGCTCCGGCGCCCAGACCGGTGTCGATGCAGGCCGGGCCCTGACCGATCTGACGAGCTGACCGACGACGACGGCTCCCGTGCGGGCCACGAGGACCTCCTCGACAGCGGCTCCGCCCCGCGGAGAACGACGACCCGGTGCGGTGATTCCCGCCGCGCACCGGACGTCTGACAACGGGACCTAGAAGCGCGAGCCCATCTCGGCGAGACGCGCGACCCGGTCGGCGATCGGCGGGTGGGTCGCGAACATGCGGGCGACGACCCCGGGCTTCGAGGGATCCGCGATCCAGAGGTGCGCCATCGAGCTGTTCTGCCGGCGCATCGGGCGGCCGGCCGACTCGAGCTTGAGCAGGGCGCGGGCGAGCGCATCCGGATGGCGAGTGGTGAGCGCGCTCGTCGCATCCGCGAGGTACTCGCGCTGTCGCGAGATGGACAGCTGGACGACGCTCGCGGCGATCGGGGCGATCGCCATCGCCACCAGGCCGACCACCAGGAGGGCGGGGTTGCCGCCACCACTGTTGCTGCTGCCCCGGCCACCGCCGACGAACGCCAGCCTGAGGAACGCGTCCGAGAGAAAGCCGACGGCGACAACGAGCCCGAAGACGATCATCGAGACGCGGATGTCGTAGTTGCGGACGTGACCGAGTTCGTGAGCCATCACGCCCTCGAGCTCGGCGTCGTCCATGATCTCGAGCAGACCCGTCGTCGCGGCGACGACGGCGTGCTCGGGGTCGCGCCCGGTCGCGAAGGCGTTCGGAGCCGGATCATCGATGATGTACACCGTCGGCATCGGCGTACCCGTGGCGATCGAGAGGTTCTCGACGATGCGGTGCAGCCGCGGCTCGTCCGCTCGCCCGATCGGGACGCCTCCGCTCAGCGCGACCGCCTGGCTCGCGGCGAAGAAATACTGGAAGAGGGCGTAGGCCGCCGCAGCGACCAGCACCACGACGACGACGGTCGTGCTGCGGTAGACCGCAGCGGCCAGGGCGCCGAGCCCGCCGATGATCACCAGGAACAGCACCAGGATCACCACCGTGTTGCGCTTGTTCCGCGCGATCGCGCTGTACATCCGACCGCCTCAGAACTGGACGCGGGGCGGCTCCGAGATCGCGGCGAGATCGCCCACCTCGAAGAATTCGCGCTCCGAGAACCCGAGCCGACGCGAGAACAGGGTGTTCGGGAACACCGTGACCTTCGTGTTCATCTCTCGCACGCCGCCGTTGTAGAACCGGCGGGCGGACTGGATCTTGTCCTCCGTGTCGACCAGTTCGCCCTGGAGCTGGAGGAAGTTCTGACTCGCCTGGAGCTGCGGGTAGCCCTCGGCGACCGCGAAGATCGACGTGAGCGCCTTCTGCATGTGGTCCTCGGCCGCCGACGCCTCCGCCGGCCCCCTGGCCTGCAGCGTCTCGGCCCGGGCCCGGGTCACGGACTCGAAGACCTGACGCTCGTGGGCGGCGTAACCCTTCACCGAGTCGATGACGTTCGGGATCAGATCGGCACGGCGTTTGAGCTGCACGGTGATGTCGCTCCACGCCTCGTCGACGCGGACATTGAGGGTCACGAGCGAGTTGTACGTCGCCCAGAGGTAGATGCCGAGGATGACGACGAGCACCACGACGACGATGAGCGGGACGAGCCATTCCATGCGGTCCAGTGTAGAGAGAGGTCTCTGTCCGTCGGATGTCGATGAGGCGCATTCGCAGCAGCACGACCCGCGCCTCGCCCGGAGAGCGGGCAGCAGCGAGGAAGAGCGCGCCGCTACTTGAGCGTCTTCTGCAGCAGGACGGTGCTGAGCCAGCGCTCGAACTTGAAGCCGACCCGCCCCATCCGGCCCACCTCGACGAAGCCGAACCGCGCGTGCATGGTGAGCGACGCCTCCGCGCCCTTGTCGGCGACGACCGCCATGATCTGACGGATGCCCACGGCCTTCGCGCGCTCGAGGAGTTCGGCCATCAGCGCCTTGCCGAGCCCCTTCCCCGTGGAGGCCGCCCGGAGGTAGATCGAGTTCTCGACCGTGAAGCGGTAGGCGCGCTTGGACGACCAGGGCGAGACCATCGCGTAGCCGAGGATCTGGCCGGAGGGCGAGACCGCGACGATGAACGGCAGACCGAGCTTCTGGTTGCGCGCGAACTTCGAGCGCCACTCCTTGAGCGTCGAGTCGTCCTCGTCGAAGGTGACGACCGTGTTGCGGACGTAGTGGTTGTAGATCTCGCGGACATCGGGGAGATCCTCCTCGCGGACCTCACGGATCTCGAACGAGAAGTCCGGCTCGGGCGGTGGCGCCTTGCGCAGGTGGGGCGGCAGTACCCGCCGCCGCTCGTACTCTTCCTCAAGCATCCGGCTCCCCTTCGTCTCTCCCGCTGAGCGATCCGGGCCAGCGTAGCCGCCCGAGCGCCGTCGCCCCGTTCACGGGAGCGCGCTCCAGTCGACCGGCTCCGCCCCGCGCTCGACGAGCAGCCGGTTCGCCCGGCTGAACGGCCGCGAGCCGAAGAATCCGCGCGAGGCCGAGAGGGGGCTCGGGTGCGCACTCTCGATGACGCCGGCATCGCCCAGCATCGGCCGGAGGGATGCCGCGTCGCGGCCCCAGAGGATCGCGACCAGCGGGCGGTCGCGCTCGGCGAGCGTGCGGATGGCGTGCTCGGTGACGACCTCCCAGCCGGCGCCGCGGTGCGAGGCGGGGGCTCCGGGAGCGACCGTCAGGACCCGGTTGAGCAACATGACTCCGCTCGTCGTCCAGCCGCTCAGGTCGCCGTGCTGCGGGGCGGTCACGCCGAGGTCGTCGTGCAGCTCCCGGTAGATGTTCTGGAGGCTCCGTGGCAGCGGGCGGACATGGCGCTCGACCGCGAACGAGAGCCCGATCGGATGCCCGGGGGTGGGGTACGGGTCCTGGCCGACGATCAGGACGCGCACGTCCTCGAGCGGAGCGGCGAACGCGCGCAGGACGTCACGTCCGGCGGGCAGGTAGGGGCGGCCCGCCGCGACCTCGGCACGCAGGAACTCCCCCATCGCCGCGATGTCCGGGCCGACGGGCGCGAGTGCGCGGGCCCAGCCCACGTCGATCAGACCGGCCGCCGCCAGCTCGCTCAGATCCACGGGGTCAACTCGCCGCGAGAGTGGCGACGACGACTCCGGAGTCGCCTCCGCTCACCCGCCAGACCGATCCGGCTCCGCCGACGCGGAGCGCCCCGGTGCCGACGATGAGCACGGTCGACTCGTCCAGCGCGACTCCGCCGTCGACCAGACCGGCCTCGACCGCGGCGACGAGGCGCCCGAGAGTGCCCCACTGCGCGGCGTGGACGTCGACCGACACATCGACGAGTCCGATGCCCTCGAGCACGGTCACCTCATCGAGCTCTTCGGCGGCGGCCTCCGGAGCGACCTGGACGCCGCCGATGCGGTGCCCGCCGACGATAGCGCGGTCGGCCGCGACGGCCGCCCCCGCCGAGAAGCCCGCATAGGGCACGCCGGAGGAGACGAGGTCGCGCAGGCGCGGGAAGCAGGACTCGAGGGCGTCGCGGTAGGCCGGGGTGAGGCCGCCGCCCACGAAGATCCCGTCGACGTCGTCGAAGACCGAGGGGTCGATCCGACCGCCCTCCGGCTTCAGCACCGCGAACGGGTCGAGCGGGCCGACGGAGGCGAGCAGAGCCGCGTAACCGGAGTAAGCCTCAGGACCGAGGCCGTCGTGCACGACGACGATCGCGATGCGCGGGCCCTCGATACGGCCCGCGTCGACAGCGTGGTCGCGTGCCTCCGCCAGGAACGCGGAGTAGAGCTGCTGCTCGTGCTCGGCGCCGCCTCCGATCAGGTGGACGCTCACTCGTCGTCCTCGGCGAGGGCTCCGTCCACCGGGGGCAGAGCCGACCAGGGGAAGACGATCCAGCGCGGGGTCCGGCGCCAGAAGAAGTCGGGCTCGAGGACCGTGCGCGGCTTGGTGTACAGGGTGACCGTACGCACCTCGGCGCCCATCGCGCGCAGGAGGTCCACCGAGAGCGCGAGAGTGTGGCCGGAGTCGGACACGTCGTCGACGAGGAGGATCCGCTTGCCGCGGACCGAGGCCTCGTCGAGCAGGGGCGGCAGCACGACGGGCTCGGCCAGACGCGCCTCGACGCCGGTGTAGAACTCGACGTTCAGCGCCCCGCAGCTCTTGATCCCGAGCGCGTACGCGACCGCTCCCGCGAGCAGGAGGCCGCCGCGCGCGATGGCGACGACCAGCTCCGGACGGTAGCCCGAGGCCACCACGTCATCGGCCAGGTGCCGCGCGGCGTCACCGAACTCGAGCCAGCCGAGCACCTCTTTCTCCGTGGCGGCGAGGAGGGCGGCGGAGTCGTCGGCGTCGGAAACCATGAGGGACAGGCTAGGGCGTCGCGGCCCTCCGCGTCACATCGTTCAGGCGCGGGGCGCCAACGGTCCTTTCGCCACCTTGTGCGGGGCGGCCTGGGCGACCGGTTTGATCGTGACGAGGTCGAGGTTCACGTGCGGGGGCAGCTCGACGGAGGAGACGATCGCGGCCGCGATGTCCTCGGCGACCAGCGGCTCGGGCACCTCGGCGTAGACGGCGTCGGCGCGGGCTCGATCGCCGCCGAAACGCACGAGCGAGAACTCCTCGGTGTGCACCATCCCGGGGGCGATCTCGACCACGCGGATCGGCTCGCCCGCGAGCTCGAGCCGCAGGACGGCCACCAGCGCGTGGGCGGCGAACTTGGCGGCGTTGTAGCCGCCTCCGCCCTCGTAGGCGACGTGCCCTGCGATCGAGGTGACCGTCACGATGTCGGCGGAGGAGCCGGAATCGCGGACGCCTGCGCGCAGCAGCGGGAGCAGCGCGCTGGTGACGAGCTTGACCGAGAGCACGTTGATCTCGAACATCCGGCGCCAGTCCTCGGGGTCGGAGGCCTCGACCGAGTCCAGGCCGAGCGCCCCGCCCGCGTTGTTCACGAGCGCGTGCACCGGGCCGGAGGCGGCGAGGCTGTCGCGGAGCGCATCGACCTGCCGCGCATCGGTCAGGTCGGTGACGACGTACTCGGCGCCCGTCTCGGCGGCGAGCGCCTCAAGCCGGTCGCGTCGGCGCGCGACCGCGACGACCTCCCAGCCGCGCTCGCGGAACAGGCGGACCGTCGCCGCGCCGATCCCTGAACTCGCTCCTGTCACGACGACACGTCGATCCACGCCCGTCCCCTTTCCGTCAAGCCTCGGACACCACCGACTCCGTCGTCGCAGCCAACGCTAGTCTGGCCGCGTGCCGCACGCCGACCCGGCTCCCGCGACCTCCGGGACAGCCGTCCCTCCCCGACGCCGAGTCCCCCTCTGGGACAACGCGCGGTTCGTCTGCGTGACCCTGGTGGTGATCGGGCACGGGATCCAGCGGCTGACAGCGCACTCCGACACCTCGCTGATCGTCTACCTGACCATCTACGCGTTCCACATGCCGGCGTTCGCGATCATCTCGGGCTACTTCTCGAAGGGCGCCGCCCCGAACGCGCGGGCGATGCGCAGAGTGCTCACCGACATCCTGCTGCCGTACCTGATCATGGAGACGGTCTGGACCCTCGTGCAGTTCCTCGTCGAGGGCAAGCAGGAGTTCAACCCGACGAAGCCGAGCTGGACGCTGTGGTTCCTGCTCGCGCTGGGCATCTTCCGGCTGGTCCTCCCCTATCTCGCTCTGCTGCGCCGCCCACTGGTGATCAGCATCGTGCTGGCCGTCGGCGTCAGCTACTACGACAACGTCGACTCCACCTTCTCGCTGGCCCGCGCGATCGGGATCCTGCCCTTCTTCGTGTTCGGCTGGCGGCTGCGCGGCTGGACGAAGGGGTCGAGCGGCCTCGTCGACCGGTGGCTGGCGTCTCCGCCCTCGCGGGTGCTGCTCGCGCGGATCGTCGCCATCGCCCTCTTCGCCGTCACCGCCGTCGTCATGACGGTCAACATCGACGCGTTCCGCGCGGCGGACCTGCGCTACTGGTTCTTCTACGACCGCCCCTACGACGCGCTCGGCGAGACCCAGTGGTGGGCGGGCCTCGTCCGGCTCGCGCTGATGACGGCGGCCGTCGTGCTCTCCCTCGCGCTCGTCGTTCTGGTACCGCGCCGCCGCACCCCGCTGACCGCGTGGGGGCAGTCGACGATGTACGTCTATCTCCTGCACAGTTTCGTCCTCTACCCGCTGCGCGAGTCGGGGCTGCTCTCGAGCACAGAGAGCACGCTCGCGCTCGTGGTGATGGTGGTGTTCTGCACCGTCGTCTCGGTGCTGCTCTCGCTCGGCTGGACTCGCACGCTGTTCCATCGGCTGGTAGAGCCGCGGGCGGCGTGGCTGTTCGCTCCGACGACCGACGACCGACCGCAGCGAGCCGGCCGCGCGGATCCGACCGGCTCGAAACGCGATCGACCGCCCGAGCGGCCCTGATCGGGGTTACCCCGTGTGTCGGGCGTCCTCGCCGCCCGATCGGGCCGCGCGTACGCTCGTCGCGGCGGAGAAAGGCCTCCGTCCCCCCGACTCAGACGACCCGATGGGATGCATCATGACCGAGCCCGAGCAGTGGCAGTTCGAGACCAAGCAGATCCACTCGGGAGCCGCTCCGGACCCGGTGACCAAGGCCCGCGCGACGCCGATCTACCAGACCACCTCCTACGTGTTCGACAACGCGGCGCACGCGCAAAACCTCTTCGCGCTCGCAGAGCCCGGCAACATCTACACGCGCATCCAGAACCCGACCCAGGCTGTCGTCGAGGAGCGCCTCGCCGCGCTCGAGGGAGGTTCAGGCGCGCTGCTCCTCGCCTCCGGCCAGGCCGCGGAGACGGCGGCGGTGCTGAACATCGCGCAGGCCGGCGACCACCTTGTGTCGTCGTCGTCGATCTACGGCGGGACCTACAACCTCTTCAAGTACACCCTCGCGAAGCTGGGCATCGAGACGACCTTCGTCGAGAACCAGGACGACCAGGAGGAGTGGCGCCGCGCGATCCGACCGAACACGAAGCTGTTCTTCGCCGAGACCGTCGGGAACCCGAAGATCAACATCCTCGACATCCGTGCCGTCGCCGACGTGGCGCACGAGGCGGGCGTGCCGCTGATCGTCGACAACACGATCGCGACGCCCTACCTGATCCGCCCGTTCGAGCACGGTGCCGACATCATCGTGCACTCGGCGACCAAGTTCCTCGGTGGACACGGCACCGTCATCGGCGGCGCGATCGTCGACGGCGGGACCTTCGCGTGGAGCGCAAACGCTGCGAAGTTCCCGGGTCTCACCACACCGGACGAGTCCTACCACGGGGCCGTCTACACCGCGGCGGTCGGTGACTCCCTCGCGTACATCGTCAAGGCCCGCGTGCAGCTGCTGCGCGACCTCGGCGCCTCCATCGCACCGGCGAGCGCCTGGCAGCTGATCCAGGGCATCGAGACCCTCTCGCTGCGCGTCGAGCGCCACGTGCAGAACGCGCAGGAGATCGCGGAGTACCTCGAGAACCACTCCGACATCGCTACCGTGAACTACTCGGGCCTGCCGACGTCGCCGTGGTACGCGGCGGCGAACCACTACGCACCCCGGGGCGTCGGCGCCGTGCTGTCCTTCGAGCTCAAGGGCGGGGTAGACGCCGGACGCGCCTTCGTCGACTCCCTCACCCTCTTCTCGCACCTGGCGAATATCGGCGACGTCCGCTCGCTGGTCATCCACCCCGCCTCGACCACGCACTCGCAGCTCTCGCCCGAGCAGCAGCTCACCGCAGGCGTCACCCCGGGGCTGGTGCGCCTCTCGGTCGGCCTCGAGAACATCGACGACCTGCGCGCCGATCTCGACCACGCCCTCCATGCCGCACGCGCGGTCGTGGAGGCGTCGCGCGCCAACGCCTGACCCGGTGCCGCCGTCCGAGGAGGTCGCGGGCGGCGGCACGGCCGGAGCGGAGTGGGGGCCGCACGTCATACTCGCGGGCACGCCTCCGCTCTCTGACACGATGGGCACTGCTTATGGACTGGCAGCAGACACTCGAGGACACCGTTCCGTCCGCGTTCATCACCGAGCGTCAGCTCCGCTCGGTGATCGGCAAGCCACCCGCCACCGGCGCCTGGCGCGAAGGAGACCATCCGGGCGGTCGCCGCTTCGTCGACCTCGGCCCATTCGCCTTCGAGGCAGGCGGGCACCTCCCCCACGCGCGGATCGCCTACGAGACCTGGGGCGAGCTCTCGCCCGAGCGGGACAACGCCGTCCTAGTGCTGCACGCGCTGACCGGCGACTCTCACCTGCTCGGCCGCGGCGAGCCCGGTCACGCGACCGACGGCTGGTGGTCGGGCCTGGTCGGGCCCGGCCTCGTCATCGATACCGAGCGCTGGTTCGTCGTCGCGCCGAACATGCTCGGAGGCTGCCAGGGCTCCACCGGCCCCGCCTCCCTCGCCCCGGACGGGCACGAGTGGGGTGCCCGGTTCCCCTACACGAGCATCCGCGACCAGGTGCAGGCGCAGGTGCGTTTCAGCGACCTCCTCGGCATCCAGCGCTGGCACTCCGTCATCGGCGGCTCGATGGGAGGGATGCAGGCGCTGGAGTGGGGCATCGAGCACTCGGAGCGCGTCGCGCGGCTCGCGGTCCTCGCCGCTCCGCCACGGGCGACCGCCGACCAGATCGCGCTCAACTTCGTCCAGCTGGAGGCGATCCGCAACGACGCGGCGTACGCCGGCGGGGCCTATTACGACGCGGGCGACGGACAGGGTCCCTACCACGGTCTCGCTCTGGCCCGGAGGATGGCGCTGCTGAACTACCGCAGCCCCTCCGAGCTCAACGACCGCTTCGAGCGCAGCTGGCAGTCGGGGTTGAGCCCACTCGGAGGCGGCGGGCGGTTCGCGGTGGAGTCGTACCTCGACTTCCACGGCAACAAGTTCACGCGCCGCTTCGACGCGAACAGCTACATCACGCTCGTGGAGGCGATGAACTCCCACGACGTCGGCCGCGGCCGGGGCGGAGAGGCGGCCGCTCTCTCGCGGATCGTCAGCCCCACCCTGGTGCTCGGCATCGACAGCGACCGCTTGTTCCCCGTCGAGGGACAGCGGATCATCGCCGCGCACGCCCCGGGCGCCCTCGACGGGGGTGAGGTCGCGGTGATCACCTCGACCTTCGGTCACGACGGCTTCCTGATCGAGGACGACGCCGTCGGCGCCCACCTCGCCCGGCTGCTGGCGCATCCCGACGACGGCCGAAACGGCTGACCGCGGCGGGCACCACCCCACGCCCCGCGCCGCGCGCTCCGCGCCGCGCCGCAGCGGCACTGGCTATCGTGAACACGGGGCAGCCCAGCGCCGACGACCGGAGGGGGCCAGAGCGTGCCGATGATCCGCAGCGCTCGCGAGCGAGACCGGCTGCTGCGACACTCCGCGTGCGGGATCGGCCTGGTGACCGAGGCCGCAGCCCTGACGATGGTGCTCATCCCCGGCATCCTCGAAGCGGCGGCCGTCCCCTTCGCGGTCGCCCTGATCCTCGGGCTCGCCACCGCGCACATCGAGCTCGCGCGCTCCGGTCGGCGGGGCAGCCTCCTCGCCGTGGCGGTCGGAGGCCTGCTCCTCGGCGTCGGCCTCGCGCTCGGGCTCGCGCCGGGGAGCGACTTCGCGGGGTTCGTCCTGGTCAACACCGCGAACGCCATCACCGCCAGCGTCGCCGTGGTCGTGACCACCAGCGTGCGCCGCCTCGCCCTG
The DNA here is from genome assembly GCF_001634385.1 of Rathayibacter tanaceti. GTDB lineage: Bacteria > Actinomycetota > Actinomycetes > Actinomycetales > Microbacteriaceae > Rathayibacter > Rathayibacter tanaceti. Next base: position 58,867 of record NZ_LIIN01000002.1, read on the forward strand.
CTCCTGCCCGTGCTCCTGGTGAGCGTGATCCCCTCGGCCCTCGTGTCCAGCGACACGGCGATGCCGACGGTCGTGGTGCAGAGCCTGCTGCCGTGGGGCACGCTGGGCTGCTTCGCCCTCTGGATCAGCAGCGCCGTACCGCTCGTCATCCGTCGCATCGACAGCATCGGCACTGCCCACCGGGTCGAGCGCCAAGCGAGCGAGATGGAGGCGCAGCGTCGCCAGGGCGCGCGGCTCCTGCACGACACGGTGCTCGCCACGCTCACCCTCCTCGCGCACTCGGGTCGCGGAGTCTCGGTCGAGGCGCTCCGGCAGCAGGCGGCACAGGACGCCCGCCTCCTCCGCCAGCTGCGGCTCGGCGGGACCCCGACTCCCAGCGCCTCGGGCTCCTACCAGCTGACCAGCGTCACGACGGCTCCCGCTGCCCACACCCTCGAGGCCGTCCGCCACCGATTCGGCCGGATGGGCCTGAGGTGATCTGGCACGGCTCGGGCACGGTGGCGCTGACGGGCGTCGCGCTCGACTCCTTCGTGCTCGCGCTGGCCGAGTGCCTCGAGAACGTGCGGCGGCACTCCGGCGTCAGCTCCGCCGATGTCACGATCACCGAGGACGAGGACACCGTGCGAGCGATGGTCACCGATGCGGGCGCGGGTTTCGACATCGAGTCGGTCCCGCACTCGAAGCTGGGTTTCACGGAGTCGGTCGTGGCCCGCCTCAGCGACGTCGGCGGCCGCACCCGCCTGTTCAGCGCCCCCGGTTCGGGCACGACCGTGGTCCTCGAGGTGCCGAAGTGAGCGCGCTCCCCGATCTGCCTGCACCGCTGCTCGGAGAGGGCGGACCCGGCACGGGCAGGGGCCGCTCCACTCGCGCCGCACGGTCGGCGCGACGCCAGCAGGAGGGACTCGGCACGAACTACCTCGGCAGCGGCCTGAACGGCATCGCCGCCGCAATCATGGCCTACGAGCTGCTGATCTTCCTGACCACCGCCGGCCGTTACGCCGAGCCCCGGCTCACGGCGATCTCCTGGGTGGTGGTCGTCGCCGCCTTCTGCTCGACGCTGCTCGCCGTCCAGATCGGCGGGCGACGTCTGCACACTCCGGTGTACCTCTGCTTCCTGGTCGGCGCCGGCACGGCGGTCGCGCTCGACCTGATCGCGGTGACCGACTCCGGGTCCGCCCGCACTGCGCCGACCGCCGCGGTGGCCGCAGCTGTCGCGCACTCCGCTCTGATCGTGCACCGGCGGGGAGTCGAGATCCTCGCTGTCGGAGGCCTCATCGCGATCGCCGAAGTCATCGCCTTCTGCGCGATGGAGTCCGGGGGCCCAGCGGCACTCGCGGTGCGGATCAGCGCGCTCGTCGTCACTCTCGCACCCGCTGTGGTCGTCGTCGTGATGATGCGCGGTTTCCGCCGGATGGTGCGCATCGAGATCGACCGCGCCCTCGTCGAGAGCGCAACGCTCGGGCCGCGCTACGCGGTGGGGATGCTCGCCTCCGAAGAGCTGGCACGCCTCGACCTCGCCGCCGAACGCCTCCTCACCCAGGTCGGGGACGGCTCCGTGCCGTTGCCGCTCGACGCGCAGCGCGCCGCCCACGCCACCTCGCTGGCCACGCAGCTCCGCCTCCACCTGATCGAGGGCCGGCGCGAGACCTGGCTGCACCACGCCGTCGTCGAGTCGGAGCTGCTGGCTCCCCTCATCGATCTGGACGACCCCGACGGCGCCGCAGGGCTGCTGGCCCAGCATCAGCGCGACGGACTGCTCTCGGCGGTCTGGCTGATCGCCGACAGCGCGACGGGGCTCGCGCTGGTCCTGCACATCGAGACCGGGATCGCGCGCGACCGCGGGTCCGAGTCGGCGGGGCGGCGTCTGCTCGTGCCGATCACCCTCCGCTCATCGGGCGCGCCCCTGCGCGGGGTCGATCCGGCGACGTGGGAGGCTATCGCTCGGGTCGGCGTCTTCCGCGACAACTCCCGCGACGGAGAGCTGCGCATCGAGATCGACTGCCTGGTCGAGAACCCGGTCGACCGGTGAGCAGCCGCAGAGACGCCCCGACGACAGCCGAGTAGAAGGACACCGATGACCCCCACCGCCGATTCGAAGATCACCCTCGCGGTCGTCGACGACCACAAGATGCTCCTCGGCGCACTCACGGAGTGGATCCGCGGGGCCGCGTCCGACATCCAGCTCGTCGCCGCCGTCGCCTCCTGGCCCGAGCTGCTCACGCACCCCGAGTTCCCCGTCGATGTCGTCCTGCTCGACCTCGATCTCAAGGACAACATCCCGATCTCGGTGAAGCTCTCGACTCTGAAGACCACCGGGGTGAAGACCGTGCTGATGAGCACGTACTCCGAACCCGCCGTGGTGCGCGAGGCGCTGGCCTCCGGAGCGCTCGGCTACCTGGTCAAGACGGAGGACGCCGACATGATCGTCGAGGCGATCCGGGCGGCCAAGGACGGCCACTCCTACATCTCTCACGAGCTCGACATGGCCCTCTCGACGGGCGACTCCGACGGGGCGCCCAAGCTGAGCGCTCAGGAGCGTCGAGTGATGGCGCTCTACGGCGGTGGCGAGCCGGTCAAGTCCGTCGCGTTCGAGCTCGGCATCTCGGAGGAGACCGCCAAGTCGTACCTCAAGCGCATCCGCGAGAAGTACCGCGTGGTCGGCATCGACGTGGGAACCAAGGTCGCCCTGCGCAAGCGCGCCATCCAGGATGGGATCCTGATCGAGACGGACTGAGCCCCCCTCCCTGGCCATCACCCGGGCGGGACGGCGGCGGGAGACGTCAGGGGGCCAGGACGTCAAGGGGCCAGGACGGCGACCGTCATTCCGGGAGTGACGGAGGAGCGATCCATGGCGGTGAGTGCGGACGGCAGGGCATCGAAAGTGATGAGCTGGCCGACCGAGTCGGCGGGCCGGAGGCGGCCCGCGACGATGTCGTCGAGCATCGCGGTGTAGCCGCCGCGGGCGATGCCGTGACTGCCGAGCAGCTCGAGCTCCTGCGCGATGACGCGGCCGAGGGGGACCGCCGGGGCCGCCTCCGCACCCAGGAGCAGGCCGACCTGCACGTGGCGCCCGCGCGGCCTCAGCACCGCGATCGAGGTCTCCGAGGTTGCCCTGCTCCCGACGGCGTCGATGCCGACGTGCGCTCCACCGCCGGTCGCCTCTCGGACCGCGGCTACGACACCCTCACCGGCGACGACGGTGAGTGCGCCGAGCGCAGCGGCGGCCTCGAGGGCCGCGACAGAGACATCGACGGCGATCACCCGAGCACCCGCCGCCAGGGCGACGATCACCGCCGACAGGCCCACTCCGCCACAGCCGAACACGGCCACCCACTCGCCCGCGGCGACCCGGCCACGCACGTGCAGCGCGTGGTAAGCGGTCCCGAAGCGGCAGCCGAGTCCTGCCGCCTCGATGAAGCCGACAGCGTCGGGGAGCGGAACCAGGTTCAGATCCGCGCGAGGCACCACCAGCGCCTCAGCGTGCGAACCATCGAGCGTGAACCCCGGCTGTTGCTGCCGGAGGCACACCTGCGTCGCACCCGCGAGGCACTGTTCGCAGACCCCGCAGGCGAACACGAACGGGGCCGTCACCCGGTCGCCGACGGCGAAGTGCCCCACCTCTGCGCCGACCTCCGCGACTGTCCCGGCGAACTCGTGCCCGGGGATCTGGGGAGGGACGACCGAGTCGTCGTGCCCCTTCCATGCGTGCCAATCGCTCCGGCACACCCCTGTCGCGGCGACACGGACCACGACCCCGTCGGCGGGGCAGACGGGATCGGGGACCTCGACGATCTCGGGGACGGCGCCGAAGGACCGGTAGCTGACTGCGCGCATGACGCGATCCTTCCAGAACTCGGCGTCGATTCTCCGGAGCGGACGCCTACAGGGCGTTGACAGGGATGCCCTTGGTGCCGGGAGCCGCCGGCTCGCGGTGGACCGGGTAGACGGTTCCGCGCACACGGTCGATGGCGATGCTGGTCAGCGCCAGGGCGATCCCCGCGGCGGTCAGACCGACTCCGACCCACAGGGGCGAGAGGTAGCCCAGGCCCGCCGCAATGACCAGACCGCCCAGCGCCGCACCCAGCGAATTGCCGATGTTGAGCGCGGAATGGTTGAGTGCTGCGGCGATCGTCTGACTGTCGCGCGCCACATCCATCAGCCTGGTCTGGATCGCGGGCGAGGCCGCCGCCGAGAACCCCGCCGCGAGGAACGTGAACACGATCAGGCCGACCACCGTCGTCGCGGACAGCGCCAGACCGACCAGCGAGACGCCCACTCCGACGAAGAGCACGACCAGGGCACGCCGCACGTCACGGTCCGCTGCCCAGCCTCCGACGAGGTTGCCGACCGTCATCCCCAGGCCGATCACCACCAGGATCCACGGCACCGCGCCCAGCGGCAGCCCCGTCACCTCGGTCGAGAGCGGTGAGATGTAGCTGTACATCGCGAACAGGCCGCCGAAGCCGACCGCGCCGACGAGCAGCGTCATCCAGACCTGCAGCCGTCCGAAGGCCCGCAGCTCGGAGCGCATCGTGGCAGCGGGGTTGCCCGGCTGGTGCGGCACGAGCACCTGGACAGCGATCACGGTGAGCGCGAAGAGCGCGGCCACCACCAGGTAGGCGACGCGCCAGCCCGCCACCTGGCCCACCCAGGTGATCGCGGGGACGCCAACCACGTTGGCGATCGTCAGTCCCGAGAGCACGAAGGCGACCCCCTTGCCGCGCTTGCCCGGCCCCATCAGGTCGGCCGCCACGAGGGAGGCGATACCGAAGTAAGCCCCGTGCGGCAGCGCGGCGACGAAGCGGGCGATGAGCACGAGCGGGAAGCTCGGCAGGAGCGCCGACCCGATCGTGCCGATCGTGAAGGCGACCAGCAGCGTGAGGAGGAGGCGCTTGCGCGGCCAGCGGGCCGCCGCAGCCGCAATGGTCGGGGCGCCGACGACCACGCCGAGGGCGTAGGCCGAGATCAGCATTCCGGCCTGCGAGACGGCCAGCTCCGGGTCCTCCGCTGAGACCCCGGGCAGGAGGTCCGCCGCCAGCTGGGGCAGGAGCCCCATCGCGACGAACTCGGTGGAGCCGATGCCGAATCCTCCCATGGCGAGGGCGAGCAGGGCGAGACGGGTGCGGGCCGGCGAGAGTGTCACCGGTCAAGGCTACTCGGGATCCGATCGATGTCGAATCGATTCGAGAGGGCGTCCACGGAGAGGGGGCGGTCGCCTCCGATCGACCCGACGACGGGGAGCCGCTACTCCCCCAGGGCGCGATCGAGGCGCTCGAGCTTGCCGTCGAGCTCGCCCGAGAAGCCGGGGCGGATATCGGCCTTCAGCACGAGTGAGACCCGCGTTCCGAAGGCGCCGACCGCCTCGGTCGCCCGCTTGACCACGTCGAACACCTCGTCCCAGTCACCCTCGATCTCGGTGAACATCGAGGTCGTGCGGTGGGGCAGTCCACTCTCGCGGACGATGCGGACGGCGGCGGCGACGGCGACGTGCACCGAGGCGTCGGGAGCTTCGCCCCCGGAAGGAGCGACCGAGAAAGCGACGAGCATGGGAGCCTCCCTGACTGCGCCGCCGCGTCTCGGCCGCGCAGTCCGAGCCTACGAGGACCGCGACCGGTCACCTACGACCCCTGGGCCGCCCGCCTACGACCCCTGGGCCGCCACGCGGATCGCCCCGCTGCCGGTCGCGGCAGGAAGGCCGGCCGTGTCGAGTGCACGGGGCGAGCCCACCCGCCACAGCTCGCGCACGAGCCAGCCCAGGAGGACGACGAGCACGACGTTGCGCGCGGTGAGTAAGAGAACCATCCACCAGTGCGACCAGAGCAGGAACAGGTAGAGGTAGGGATAGACGACCTGCGTCAGCGCCGCCGTGAGCAGCGTGAGCTTCGCCGGGCGGTCGAAGGAGCCGTCGAGGCAGGCGATGAGACCCGCGATCACGGGCGGTGCGAGCCAGACGATGTACTGCGGGGAGAGCACCTTGTTGGCATCGATGAACACGACGACGAAGGTCAGCGCGAGGAGCGGGAACAGCCTGGTCGCTCCGCCCGTCGGGCGAGCGCCCGAAGGCCGAGCAGGGCCACGCCCAGCATCGCCAGCGCGAGCAGCGGAGTCATCAGGCTCGCCGCGAACTCGGTACCCGGCCCGTGCATCTCGAAGGTGTTGATGTCGGCGGCGTAGTAGACGTAGCTGCCGGTTCCGGGGACGACCGACAGCCACATCCACGGCGTGCTGACGACGGCCTCGATCTGGAGGCCGCGGTCGGTCTGGTCGGTGACGAAGCTGAAGACCTGGTCGCCGCCTCCGACGAGGACCACCGCGACGACGATCACGGCGGACGTGACCGCGGGAACGATCACCGTCCGCACCCGGCCGCGGAGCACGAGCAGCGCGGCGGCGAGGATCGCGGCCGGCCAGACCTTGATCCACGTTCCGATCGTGAGCAGGAACGCGGCGGCACCGGGCCGGGTCGCGGCCCACAGCATGCCTGCGATGGCGGGCGGTGCGGTGAAGGCGTCGATGCGGCCGACCGCGATCGGGCCGAGGAGGACAAGGAAGAGCAGCCACCAGCGCGCAGCGGCCAGACTCGGCCGCGAGCGCCCCCGCAGGAGCAGAGCGAAGGCTGCTGCGTCGGCGAGGGTCACCAGGACGAGCCACATCAGGTCGTAGCCGCCCGCGCCGAAGAGCCACGAAGCGGACATCGGCGCCCAGGCCAGGATCGGGTACACCCAGCCGGTGTCGATGCCGGCGATCCCGCCGCCCTCGACGGCCGTCCTCATCCACTCCTTGTAGACGATGCTGACATCGCCCATCGGCAGCCCCGGCGCGAAGAGCGCCAGCAGCGAGAGCAGGACGTGCACGAGGGCGAAGCTGCCCCAGAGCACGGCGGCCGAGTCGCGGTTCTCGCGCAGCCGGTCGAGGGGGCGGGCGGACGCGCGGGGAGGGGAGGACGGCACCGCGTCAGTGTAATCGGATGGCTGAACCGGACCCTGGCAGGGGCTGTGCCTTGCTGAGAGTGTCAGTACCCCGGGAAGGCGTCGGTGCGGATGCGCTTGGCACCCGCTCCGCGCAGAGCGCCGCGGACGGCGTCGACGAATGACGGTGAGCCGGAGACGTAGCCGACCCGACGGCCCGCGTCCGGGACCGCGTCCGCCAGCACCTCGGCGGTCAGCCGGCCGGTCACGTGCGACCATCCATCCGGCAGTGAGGAGGGCGTCTCCCGCGAGCGAAGAACGACGCGCGCGCCGGACTCCTCGAGCAGGTCGCGGTAGGCGACGTCCTCGAGGCTCGGAGCGGCGACCACGACGACCACGTCGCGCCGTGGCCCCTCGGCGAGGGAGCGCAGCTGGCTGGCGAACGGGGTGATCCCGATGCCGCCCGCTACGAGCAGCAGGGGGACGGAGGGGTCGGTCGGCAGCACGAAGTCGCCACCGATGCTGGTCGCGCGGAGAGTGCTGCCGGGCTCGAGCGCCGCCAGAGTGCGCTTGAAGCTGCTCGCCTTCTCGGGCATCCGCAGGGCGATCGCGATCTCGCCCTCGCGGGGAGCGGAGGAGACGGAGAACGTGCGACGACTCCCCCGCCGGTCGGCGCGGTGCGGCAGGTCGAGCTCGAGCCACTGGCCGGGCTCGAAGTGGAGCGGCACCGACGAGCGGAAGCGGTACTCGGCGATGCCGGGCGCGAGGGTCCTGCTTGAGGTCAGCTGGAGCGCGTGACTCCGGCGCTGACGGTAGGCGAACGCGAAGGCGAGCGCGTTGCCGACCACGAGTCCGAGCTCCGGAGAGGCGTAGAGAACGCCGAGGTGGAACGGGACGCTGGCGAGCAGGGCCGCGACGACCGCGATGATCAGCTGCTGCGACCTGCGGGGCGCGAGCGTCAGCGGCTCGGTGAGCATGAACGCTCCCGCGAAGACGAAGGGGTACGCCGTGAGGACCGACGTGAGCGCGGCGCCCAGCTCCAGGCCGCCCTGGAGGGACTGCTGCACCGACACCGCGCTCGCCACGACGACGAAGACCACGAAGACGGCCCAGCGGCGCACCCGTGCGACCACGAGGAGGGAGCCGACGAGGACCCACGGCCACATCACGCCGGTCGGGAGCACCCAGGCCGCAGCGGTGAGCGAGCCGGCGAGCGGAGTATCGGCCAGAAGCCCCTGCACCAGAGCGACCAGGAGAACCGCGACCGCAGCGGGATTGAAGAGGTGCCGGCCCCGCCACACCAGGACGTACTTGGAGACCGCGGCGACGACTCCGACGAGCGCGACGACGAGGAGCGCCTGCGGCTCCGAGGTCGGGAAGAGCAGGAAGGCGATCAGGAGTCCGGTGATGATCGACGACTCGAGGTGCGCGGGTCTGCGCACGAGTCGCGAGACGGCGTAGGTGGCTCCGACCGTCGCGACGACAGCGATGGCCGCCGTGGCGATGATCTCGAGCGGGGAGAAGAAGATCAGCCCCGCTGCGGAGTAGCAGACGGCGACCAGGAGGAGCGCGGTGAGCGTCGTCCAGACCAGTCTGTAGGTGGTGACGCGACCGAGGGCGCGATCGAGGGTGCCGATCATCGGAAGACCTCTCCGGGGAAGGAAGGCGAGTAATGGAGGGTGCCGTCGCTGCGGACTCGGACGAACTCGAAGTCGAAGCGGTCGGCGAGGGTCTCGGGCGGGCAGACGAACAGCGCGGTCGCCAGTCCGTCGGCCACCAGGGCGGTGTCGGCCACGACCCAGGTCGCGACGATCGTCTCGACCGGACGGCCGGACCGGCCGTCGAGGACGTGGTGCAGGCCGTCGGCCCAGGCGCGGCGGTTGCTCGCGGAGCCGCAGAGCGCGCGTTCACCGGGAACGGCCACGCCGATGGCGCGAGTGGGGTCGTAGGGGTGCTCGAGGCCGACCCGGAAGGGGCCCGCTCCGCGACCCCGGAGGTCGCCTCCGGCGTCGACGATCGCCCGTTCAATTCCGGCCGAGGCGAGCTCGTCGAGCACGAGGTCGACGAGCTGCCCCTTGCCGGCGGCTCCGACGTCGAGCACCACGCTCGCGTCAGTGCGCACCACCGTCGGTCCTCCCGTGCGGGCCGCGCTCCAAGACGGAGCAGGAGCGGCGGGCCCACGCGGGACGAGGCTGTAAGCGGGGTCGTAGCCGAGCTCTTCGAGTGCGTCGCCGACGAACGGGGTCACCCCTCCTCCGGTCGCCTCGTCGAGCACGTCGTAGAGGGTGAAGAGCTCCTCGGCCTCGGCCGGGAACACATGCTCACCCGTCTCGATCCGGAGGCGTGAGACCAGCGAATCGGCGCGGAAGCGCGACCAGGTGCGGTCGTAGTCCTCGATGCGCGCCGAGATCCTCGCGCGGTCGTCGTCTCCGAGCGGATCGACGGTGTCGAGCTGCCAGGACGTGCCGATCGCCTCGAACCGCCAGGCGTGCCCGAGCACGCTCACGGCATCAGCCGTGGCATCTGCCTTGATGGTCTCGACGGCCTCGTTGAAGCCGGTCGCGGTGAGCGAGGAGCCGGACACCTTCGAGACGTCGATCTCGTCGAGCGACTTGCCGACGACCTCACCCGAGATACCGCTCGCGAAGCGCTCCTGGTACTGCTGGCCGGTCGGGTTCTCGGATTCGGGCGTGACGGTCACCTCGGTGATGACGCCGTCGGCGAGGGTGAGCGAGACGCCGACCTTCTCGTTGCCGCCGGGCGAGGTGTAGGCACCCTCGGCCTCGTAGCTGCCGTCGGTGTAGCTGCCGGTGCCCGCAGCGTCGCCGGCGGCTCCGGTGGCGGTGGGGGTCGGGCTCGTGGCCGAGGTCGGCGCGGTGGTGGTCGTGTCGGCGGAGTCGTCTCCGGCGGTGGCGGTGCTCGAGCACGCCGCGAGGGCGGCGAGTGTGCCGGCACCGGCGAGCAGGGTGAGGGCGTAGCGGGTCGTGGTCTTCGCGGTCATGTCTGTACTCCTGGTTGGGGCGGACGCGGCGGATCCGACGGTAGAGGCGCTCTCGACGAGCGTTCGATGAGGCGGCTGTGCGAATCCGGTGAGGCACCGGAGACGCGGGAGCGCCGCTTCTCCCGGGACAACGACAGAGGAACCGAGACGGTTCACCCCTGAGGCTGAGCGATTCCTGAGAGAGTCACCAGAGGAGTCGGGCGACGACTCCCGACAGGTGCTCGGCGATGTCGAGTGCGGCGATCGGTCCACCGCGGGAGGCGGAGCGGCCGGCCTCCGCGTGCAGGACCGCGGC
>NZ_LIIN01000003.1 GCF_001634385.1 Rathayibacter tanaceti
CCGGGCTCGCGATCGCGACTGCGGCGACGGCGTTCCCCTCTGGCGGGGCGCTCGCCGCGACGGCCCGACTCGGCCGGCTGCTCGTCGGCGGTCTCGACGGGCGCCGTCGACTCCTCGGGAGCCTCCGCTGCCCCGGCGGCGTCCGTCGCATCCTCGACGAGAGCGGCGGCCTCCTCGGCCGCCTGACGGACGGCCGGGGGCTGGATCGTGCTCGCCGCGATCTGAGCGAGGGCGTTCTTGGCGTCGTCGGTGATCGCGTGCGTGCTGATCGGCTTCGTCGCCGGCGCGGAGGAGCGACCGGAGGAGGCGGACGGCTGGTCGCCGCCCTTTCCCCGACGACGCTGTTCCTGCTGCGGAGCGGCGGCGGACCGGTGTTTGAGGACCGGATCGTGGTGCACGATCACTCCGCGGCCGGCGCAGACCTCGCAGTTCTCGCTGAAGGTCTCGAGCAGGCCCAGACCCAGCTTCTTGCGGGTCATCTGGACGAGTCCGAGCGAGGTCACCTCCGCCACCTGGTGCTTCGTCCGGTCGCGGCTGAGGCACTCGACGAGTCGACGCAGCACGAGGTCGCGATTGGACTCGAGAACCATGTCGATGAAGTCGACCACGATGATGCCACCGATGTCGCGCAGACGCAGCTGGCGGACGATCTCCTCGGCCGCCTCGAGGTTGTTCTTGGTGACCGTCTCCTCGAGGTTTCCGCCCGAGCCGACGAACTTACCGGTGTTGACGTCGACGACGGTCATCGCCTCGGTGCGGTCGATGACGAGCGAGCCGCCGCTCGGGAGCCAGACCTTGCGCTCGAGCGCCTTCTCGATCTGCTCGGTGATGCGGAACTCGTCGAAGGCGTCCCTGTCTCCGGTGTAGACCTCGACCCGCTCGAGCAGGTCGGGGGCAACCTGACTGAGATACAGCTCGATCGTCTCGCGGGCGTCGTCGCCGGCGATCACCATCTTCTCGAAGTCCTCATTGAACACGTCGCGGACGATCTTGATGAGCAGGTCAGGCTCGCTGTGCAGGAGCGCCGGCGCCTGCCCGGTCGCCGCCTTGGCGCTCAGCGCGGTCCACTGCGCGGTGAGGCGCTCCACGTCGACGGTGAGCTGCTCCTCGGTGGCGCCCTCGGCCGCCGTGCGGACGATGACGCCGACGTTCTCGGGGAGCACCTCCTTGAGGATCTTCTTCAGGCGAGCGCGCTCGGTGTCGGGCAGCTTGCGCGAGATCCCGTTCATCGAGCCGTTCGGCACGTAGACGAGGTAGCGGCCGGGTAGCGAGACCTGGCTGGTCAGTCGCGCACCCTTGTGCCCGACGGGGTCCTTCGTGACCTGGACGAGGACCCGGTCGCCCGGCTTCAGCGCGAGCTCGATCCGGCGGGGTCCACCGGCATTGTTCGCAGCGTCCCAGTCGACCTCGCCCGAGTAGAGCACGGCGTTGCGGCCTCGACCGATGTCGACGAAAGCCGCCTCCATACTCGGTAAGACGTTCTGCACGCGGCCTAGGTAGACATTGCCGATGAGGGACGCCTCCTGCGAGCGGGCGACGTAGTGCTCGGCGAGGACACCGTCCTCGAGCACGCCGATCCGGATGCTGTCCTCCTTGGATCGGACGACCATCACCCGGTCGACGGCCTCGCGGCGCGCGAGGAACTCGGACTCGGTGACGACTGTGCGTCGGCGCCCGGCGTCGCGGCCGTCGCGGCGACGCTGCTTCTTCGCCTCCAGGCGGGTCGAGCCCTTGATGCGCTGGGGTTCGGTGATCAGCTCGGGCTCGCGCGGTTCGCGGGGCTCGCGCGGCTGCCGCACACGGACGACGGTGTTCTGGGGGTCGTCGGAGCCGGTGCGCTCGCTCTCACCGCTCCGGCGGCGCGAACGGCGGCGGACGGAGCCCTGCTCCTCCGGGGAGCTCTCGCGCTCGTCCTGGAGGCCGAGGGGAACCCCGCGAGGGGGCAGCGGGGCCAGCTCGACATAGTCGGGCAGGATCGGGGCCTGGAACAGGAGCGACGTGCTCGGCAGAGCGGGGCGCCGCGGCTCCTCGGGCTCGACGCTCGACGGCAGGGCGTCGACGACGGCGGCGACCGTCGAGGCGTGGTCCGGCTCGTCCACGGATTCCGCGCCGGAGGGCTCGGCGCTCGTCCGCGCGGCCTCCACCGCTGCGTGCTGCTCACCCGCCGCGGCGGTCTCTGTCCGGTCGGTCTCGGTCTGGTCGGTCTCGTTGCTGTCGATGATCGTCTCCCCTGTCGCTGGCGCGCTCGAGTCGGTGCGCCGGGAAGCCCGGCGACCACCGAAGAGGCGGCTGATCTTCCTGGCCCCGCTGCGGGGCTCGTCGCGGTCCGGATCGGATCCGCTCGTACTGTTGTCTTCCACCATTCCTGGTGCACTCCTCGGCCGGGTCGTTCGCCGCGCCTTCTCCCCGGATGCTTCTCTCGTGCGAGGGGCCTCGGCCCGTCGCGAATCCTTCCGCTCCCCCGGTCCCGTCGCTCACAGGCGCGGGACTCCGGTTGCAGCTTCACTCGGAACTGACTATCCGACACGCGCTCCCCCGCGGTGCGACCGGTGGTCGTCTCGCAGTGGAGCGGAGACCCGGCGCGTCCATTCGCGGAACGCTGTCGATCTCCTGTGGCCCGGTGCTCGCCCGGTAAACCTTCTTCGCGTCGGTGCGGGATCCCCCGGACCGACGGCTCCGATTATCGCACGCATTCCCAGAGGCGCTGATCCGGCGCGTGCCATAATCCCCCGGTGTCCAGCGATTCCGGGGTGCGCGACGCCCCTACCCAGCCGCGCCCCGTCGTCTTCGCCGTCCTGCTGATCGTCCTCGGCGTCATCGGCTGGATCGCGGCGTTCGCCCTGACGAACGACAAGTTCGCGGCCCTGGAGAGCCCGGAGGCGGGCCTGGGCTGCGACTTCAGCCTGCTGGTGCAGTGCAGCGCCAATCTGGACTCGCCACAGGGCGCGATCTTCGGCTTCCCCAATCCGCTGATCGGAGTCGCCGCGTGGATCGCCCCGATCGTGGTGGGTGCCGGCCTGCTCGCGGCGCCCGTTTCGACCGCTGGTTCTGGGCTGTCTTCAACCTCGGCTTCGTGCTGGCGCTGGTGTTCGTCGGCTGGTTGATCGCGACGAGTGTCTTCGCGCTCGGGACGCTCTGCCCCTGGTGCATGCTGACCTGGTCGGTCGTGATCCCGGGGTTCTGGCTCGTGACGCTGCGCAATCTGCGTGAGGGCGTGTTCCCCGTCCCTGCCGCTGTCCGCCGGGCCGCAGGCGCCGCCTACGGCTGGATCCCCTTCATCACTCTGGTCTGCTACCTCGGGATCGCGGTCATCGCGCAGCTCCGCCTGAACGTGCTCGCCTACCTCTGAAGCAGCGCTTCGGGAGGAGTGAGCGCGTCCTGCAGCGCGGGTCGCCGACGGCGGAGGGACTCAGGCGAACCAGAGTGCGAGCTCGCGCTCGGCGGACTCGACGCTGTCGGAGCCGTGGACCAGATTCTGCTGGACCGCGAGGCCCCAGTCGCGGCCGAGGTCACCGCGGATGGTGCCGGGAACGGCGGTCGTCGGGTCCGTCGTGCCGGCCAGAGCTCGGAAGCCCTCGATCACGCGGTCGCCCGCGATACGGAGGGCCACGATCGGGCCGCTCTCCATGAACTCGACGAGTGGCTCGTAGAACGGCTTCCCCTCGTGCTCGGCGTAATGGGCCGCGAGCAGCGCACGGTCGGCCTCGACGAGCTTCACGTCGACGAGCGAGTAGCCCTTCGCCTCGATCCGGCGCAGGATCTCACCGGTCAGGTTGCGGGCGACACCGTCGGGCTTGACGAGGACGAGGGTCTCCTGGGTAGCCATGGTTCAGCGTTCTCCTTCGATGGGGTCGGTGGGCTCCCCCGCCCGACGCGCCTGGGCGTCGAGACGGGTGCCGGTCACCATGCAGTACGTCCACAGAGCGACGAAAGCGGCGCCGATGACGTACATGATGGGTACCAGCAGGCCCGACGCCACGATAACGAACTGCAGCGCCCAGCCGAGGCGGAACCCGAGCGGACGGCTCAGCAGCCCCAGGGTGGCTACGAGCGCGAGACAGACCACCGCGCCTCCCACCAGGACGATCACCGGATCGGCGACCTTCAGACCGAAGGCGACGAGCGTCGCGAGGAAGACGATGACCGACTCGAAGCCGAGCACGATCGAGCCCAGGCTCTCTCGCACGGTCCGGGCTCGGCGTGGGCGGCCGGCCCTCACGAGCCCAGCCAGCCCTCGTCGCGGGAGACGGTGAGCGTGTGGCCGACAAGGGTGATCGAGCCGGTGACCAGGAGAGCGCCCTTCTCGGTGCGGGCCGCGAGGAGCCGACCCGCCGTGAGAGCGCCGCGCGGATCCTCCGCGACCCGCACCGCGTCCGCGGGGAAGATCGTGCGTGCCAGGGCGGCGAGGTCCTCGGCAGGCAGTGCGCGCGCGCTCGGAGCCGTGGTGACGATCAGCTCATCCACGACCGGCAGGAGCTCTCGGAGGATCCCCTCGGCGTCCTTCTCGGCCAGCACGCCGAGCACGACCGTCACCCGGTCGAAGTCGAAGTAGCGGCCGAGTGCAGCGGCGAGCGACGCTGCTCCGTGCGGGTTGTGCGCGGCGTCGACGATCGTCCGCGGGGCGAGGCCGACGAGCTGGAGGCGCCCGGGCGAGCTCGCTGCCGCGAAGCCCTCGTCGAGCACATCGCCGGTGAGCTCCTGCGTACCTCCGCCGAGGAAGGCTTCGACCGCCGCGACCGCGACGGCCGCGTTCTCTGCCTGGTGGTCGCCGAAGAACGGCAGCAGCAGGTGCTCGTAGGTGGCCGCCAGGCCGCGGACGGTGACCACCTGGCCACCGACGGCGACGGTCGTCGAGTCGACGTCGAAGTCGGCGCCCTCGATCGCGATGGTCGACTCGGTGACCGCGGCCGCGTGTCGTAGCACCGCCTCCGCCTCGGGCGCTGCCGTGCCGAGACGACGGACGCGAGCGGCTTCACGATGCCCGACTTCGTCCGCGCGATCTCCTCGACGGTGGAGCCGAGCCGATCGGTGTGGTCGAGCGCGATCGGCGTGAAGACGGCGACCTGCGCATCGGCGACGTTGGTGGAGTCCCACTCGCCCCCCATGCCGACCTCGATGACGGCGACGTCGATGGGAGCATCGGCGAAGGCCGCATAGGCGAGGACCGTGATCGCCTCGAAGAACGAGAGCGGAGCCTCGTCCTGCTCCGCGAGCTCGGCATCGGTCATGCGCAGATAGGGCTCGATGTCCTGCCAGTTGTCCGCGAGGCTGCGGTCCGAGATCGGCTCGCCGTCGATCACGATGCGCTCGTTGACGCGCTCGAGGTGCGGGCTGGTGAAGAGGCCCACGCGGAGCCCGTGAGCCCTCAGCAGGCTCTCAATCATCCGGCTGGTGGAGGTCTTGCCATTGGTGCCGGCGATCTGGATGACCGGATAGGCGCGCTGCGGGTCTCCGAGGATCTCCACGGCGCGACGGGTCGGCGCCAGGCGCGGGCGGACGCTCGCCTCGCCGAGGCGATCCAGGAGCGCCGCGTAGACGGCGTTCGCGGCGTCGCGGTCGGCGGAATCGCCCTCGACCGGATCAGACATCGGCGGCCTCGACTTTCTCGACGCGGATGATAGCGGTGCCCGCGGGTCCGAACGTGATCGCACCCTCGCCGCCCTCGAGCGCGACAGTGAGCGGGGTGAACGAGCAACCGGTGGCGAGGGTCTCCTCGGCGATCCAGAGCGCGTGCGGCTCGAGTGCGCGCAGGCTCGGCTCGTCCAGCACGACCTCCAGGACGATCCGATCGCTGACCTCGAAGCCCGCCGCCTTGCGAGCGTCCTGCACGGCGCGGATGAGATCGCGGGCGAGGCCCTCCGCCTCGAGCTCGGGCGTGGTCGCGGTGTCGAGCAGGACGAAGCCGCCGTGCGGCAGCAGGGCGATGGCGCGGTCGTCGCCGGCCGAGCCGCCGACCTCGAGCGTCAGCTCGTACTCCCCCTCGACCAGGTCGACGCCGCCTGCGGTGACGACACCCTCCGTCTCGCTCCAGTCCCCCGTCTTCGCCGCGCGGATCACGGCCTGCACCCCCTTGCCGAGTCGTGGACCGGCAGCGCGCGCATTCACGGCGAGCCGGGAGGTGACTCCGTAGGCGGCGGCGCTGGAGTCGACGAGCGGCACCAGCGACACCTGCTTGACGTTCAGTTCGTCGCGGAGGATCGCCTCGAAGGGCGCCAGCTCGGCGGCGTCGGTGACCACGACCGTCAGGCGCGCGAGGGGCAGCCGGACGCGGAGCCCGGCCTGCTTGCGGAGCGAGAGGGCCGTCGACGAGATGGCGCGCACGGCATCCATCGCGTGCACGAGCGCGTCGTCGACGGGGAACTCGTCCGCCTCTGGCCAGTCGGTCAGGTGCACGCTGCGACCGCCCGTGAGGCCCTGCCAGACTTCCTCGGTGACGAGCGGGAGGAGCGGCGCGGCGACCCGGCACACGGTCTCGAGGACCGTGAAGAGGGTGTCGAACGCCTCAGAGCCGCGGCCGTCGGCGTCGACGCCCTGCCAGAACCGGCCGCGCGAGCGGCGGACATACCAGTTGGTGAGTACGTCGGCGAAGTCGCGCAGCGCGGCGGCCGCGAGTGTCGAGTCGAGGCCCTCGAGGTGTGCGGTGACCGTGGCCACGAGGTCGTGCGTCTTGGCCAGGAGGTAGCGGTCGAGCACATCCTCGGAGTCGGTGCGCCGGGTCGCCTGGTAGCCGCCGCCCGCCGAAGCGTTGGCGTAGAGCGAGAAGAAGTACCAGGTGCTCCACAGCGGCAGCAGCACCTGGCGCACGCCCTCGCGGATCCCTTCCTCGGTGACCACGAGGTTGCCTCCGCGCAGCACCGGGCTCGACATGAGGAACCAGCGCATCGCGTCGGAGCCGTCGCGGTCGAAGACCTCCGCCACATCGGGGTAATTGCGCAGCGACTTCGACATCTTCTGTCCGTCTTCGCCGAGGACGATGCCGTGGCTGACCACGTTGCGGAATGCGGGCCGGTCGAAGAGCGCGGTCGACAGCACATGGAGCGTGTAGAACCAGCCGCGGGTCTGCCCGATGTACTCGACGATGAAGTCGGCCGGGTTGTGGGTGTCGAACCAGTCGGCGTTCTCGAACGGGTAGTGCACCTGCGCGAAGGGCATCGATCCGGAGTCGAACCAGACGTCGAGGACGTCGCTGATCCGCCGCATGGTCGAGCGACCGGTGGGGTCGTCCGGGTTCGGCCGGGTGAGCTCGTCGATGAACGGGCGGTGCAGGTCGTCGGGGCGCACGCCGAAGTCACGCTCGAGCTCGTCCAGGGAGCCGTACACGTCGATCCGCGGGTACTCGGGGTCGTCGCTCTTCCACACCGGTATCGGCGAGCCGAAGTAGCGGTTGCGGCTGATGGACCAGTCGCGCGCTCCCGAGAGCCACTTGCCGAACTGGCCGTCCTTGACGTTTTCGGGGACCCAAGTGATTCCCTGGTTGAGCTCCTCCATCCGGTCGCGGATCGCGGTGACCCGGACGAACCAGCTCGAGACCGCCTTGTAGATCAGCGGATTGCGGCAGCGCCAGCAGTGCGGGTAGGAGTGCTCGTAGCTGGCCTGGCGGAGCAGGCGGTGCCCTGCTCGCAGCAGCTGCGTGAGCGGCTTGTTCGCCTCGAACACCTGGAGGCCCGCGACCTCGGCGATCTGCGGCAGGAATCGCCCACCGTCGTCGACGGAGATGATCACGGGGATGCCCGCCGCCTCGCACACCTTCTGGTCGTCCTCGCCGTAGGCAGGGGCCTGGTGCACGATGCCCGTGCCCTCGCTCGTGGTGACGTAGTCGGCGACGAGGACTCGCCACGCGTTCTGCGTGCCCCAGGCCTCGGTGTCGGCGTAGTGGTCCCACAGGCGGTCGTAGCTGATCCCCTCCAGCTCGGAGCCGCGGTGGGTGCGCGAGACGGCGGCCAGGGCCGACTCCGGGTCCGGATAGCCGAGGTCCTTCGCGTAGGCGCCGACTGGTCGATGGCCAGGAGGTACTCAGCCGAGAGCTCGCGCTCCTCGGGCTCGCCCCTGCCGTCGGCCGCGCCGTCCGGGCCGGCGGGCACCACGGCGTACTCGATGTCGGGGCCGACGGCGAGAGCCATGTTGGTGGGCAGCGTCCACGGAGTCGTGGTCCACGCCAGCGCGCGCACCGCCGTGAGCTGCAACGCCTCGGCCGTCTCGCCCACCAGGGGGAAGGTGACGGTGACCGTCTGGTCCTGGCGGGCCTTGTAGACGTCGTCGTCCATCCGCAGCTCGTGGTTCGACAGCGGGGTCTGATCGCGCCAGCAGTAGGGCAGGACCCGGTGGCCCTCGTAGGCGAGGCCCTTGTCGTAGAGCTGCTTGAACGCCCAGATCACCGACTCCATGAAGGAGGGGTCGAGCGTCTTGTAGTCGTCGTCGAAGTCGACCCAGCGCGCCTGACGGGTGACGTACTCCTGCCACTCCCCCGTGTAGCGCAGCACCGACTCCTTCGCCGCGGCGTTGAAGGCCGCGACGCCCATCTCCTCGATCTGGGACTTGTCGGTGATGCCCAGCTGCCGCTCCGCCTCGAGCTCGGCGGGCAGCCCGTGGGTGTCCCAGCCGAAGCGGCGGTGCACCTGCTTCCCGCGCATCGTCTCGAAGCGGGGGAAGACGTCCTTCGCGTAGCCGGTGAGGAGGTGCCCGTAGTGCGGCAGACCGTTGGCGAAGGGCGGGCCGTCGTAGAACACCCACTCCGGTGCGCCCTCGCGCTGTCGGATCGACTCCCGGAAGGTGTCGTCCGCCTTCCAGTAGGCCAGCACATGCTCCTCGATCTCGGGGAAGCGCGGCGACGGAGTCACCCCGAGGCCGAACGCGGAGCCCTCGGCGGGCTCGGCACCGTGCGGGGTGGGCGGGGTCAGGGGGTAGGTCACGTGCGGTCTCCTGGCAGTGCTGCTGGTCTGCACGAGGACGGCCCGCCCGGATCTCAGACCCCGGGCCGGGTCGCGGTACCACCTCGCTTGGACCGGTCGGCCGGATCCTCCCGGAGGAGCTCCCGCTGACGCGTTCCCACTCGATCGGCTGTCACGGGCCGCACCCGTCCGGTTCTACTGGGCGCAGGCCGGGACCGGCGCCGTTCTTCCGGAGACTCGCCGGTGATGGCCGGGTCGAAGTCGTCCAGTCGATATCCTAGCGCGTCGACGGATGCGGAGCAGGAGCGGTCATGGTGCCAGGAATGCAGCGGGGACGGCCGCGCGCGTCGTCGCGCTCGATGCTCGAGGACGCGGCGCTGGACCTGTTCGTGGAGCAGAGCTACGCAGGCACCACGATCGAGCAGATCGCCCAGCGCGCCGGGGTCTCACGGAATACGTTCTTCAATTACTTCGACTCCAAGAGCGACGTCTTCTGGGTTCTGGTCGACGACAGGCTGGCCGAGCTCCCGGATGCTCTCGCCGCGGTCCCGACGGAGCGTCCGGTGATGGAGGCGCTCCGCGAGGCCCTGCTCGCGATCGGCGCCGGCTTCGGACCCGCGACGGTGCCGTGGGTGCTCACGCAGTCCGAGCTGATCGGGAGTGTGCACGAGCTGCAGGCGTCCGCCCTCTCGAGGCTCGCGCGGCAGGCCGCGGTCATCGCGCGGTTCGTCGAGGAGCGCGCGGCGCGTCCGCTGCCCTCCCACCTCACCCGGGCGATCGCCTACGCG
This sequence comes from Rathayibacter tanaceti, assembly GCF_001634385.1. Lineage (GTDB taxonomy): Bacteria > Actinomycetota > Actinomycetes > Actinomycetales > Microbacteriaceae > Rathayibacter > Rathayibacter tanaceti. The sequence continues at coordinate 9,677 of NZ_LIIN01000003.1, forward strand.
AGCGTCGGAGCCGCCGTGGCGGCCGTGCAGGCGTGGGCCGGCGCGGGAGCGACCCGCGGGGAGCTGGTGCCCTACCTCGACGAGGCGCTCGCGCCCGTGTGCGCCGGCTTCGCCGCTTCGCTCGGCTGAACTCCCTCCCTCGCTCGCCCGACCCGCCTCGGGAGGCGACTCCGAGGCTCGCGGTAGGATCGGGACGGCCGGTGAGCGCCCCGCTCCGGAGCCACCATCCAGGCACCATCACCACCGACACGGTGCCGCCCATAGCGAACCGGAGCATCATGAACCACGCCGACCGCCTCCCTGCGAAGCCCGCCCTCGAAGGCCTCGAGAGCACGTGGGGGCTGCGCTGGCAGACCGACGGCACCTACCGGTTCGACCGCACCGGGCTCACCCGCGAGCACGTGTACTCGATCGACACCCCGCCGCCCACCGCGTCCGGCTCGCTCCACATCGGGCACGTGTTCTCCTACACGCACACCGACGTCGTCGCACGATTCCAGCGGATGAGCGGCAAGCACGTGTTCTACCCGATGGGCTGGGACGACAACGGCCTGCCCACCGAGCGCCGCGTGCAGAACTACTACGGCGTGCGCTGCGACCCGACCCTGCCGTACGATCCCGGATTCACACCTCCGTTCGAGGGCGGCGACACCAAGAGCAGCAGGGCCGCGGATCAGAAGCCGATCTCGCGCCGCAACTTCATCGAGCTCTGCGAACGCCTCACCGTCGAAGACGAGAAGCAGTTCGAGGACGTCTGGCGAACGCTGGGGCTCTCGGTCGACTGGTCGCAGAGCTACCGCACCATCGGAGACGAGTCGCAGGCCGCCTCCCAGCGCGCCTTCCTCCGCAACCTCGCCCGCGGCGAGGCGTACCAGGCCCAGGCTCCCACCCTCTGGGACATCACGTTCCGGACCGCCGTCGCGCAGGCCGAGCTCGAGGACAAGGATCAACCCGGCGCCTACCACCGGCTCGGCTTCCACCGCGACGGAGCCGAGGACGTCTTCATCGAGACGACCCGACCGGAGCTCCTGCCCGCCTGCGTCGCGCTCGTCGCGCATCCCGACGACGAGCGGTATCAGGCGCTCTTCGGCACGACCGTCCGCACGCCGCTCTTCGACGTCGAGGTGCCGGTGCTCGCCCACCACCTCGCGCAGAAGGACAAGGGCTCGGGCATCGCGATGATCTGCACCTTCGGCGACATCACCGATGTCGTGTGGTGGCGCGAACTCGACCTGCCGAACCGCGCGATCATCGGCTTCGACGGCCGGCTCGTGTCGGAGGCGCCCGCGGTGATCACCAGCCCGGCCGGCCGCGAGGCCTACTCCCAGCTCGCCGGCAAGACGGTCTTCTCGGCCAAGCAGGCTGTTGTGGCGCTGCTCACCGAATCGGGCGAGATGGTGGGCGATCCCCGCCCCATCACCCATCAGGTGAAGTTCTTCGAGAAGGGCGACAAGCCGCTCGAGATCGTCTCGACCCGTCAGTGTACATCACCAATGGCGCACGTGACGCCGCCCTCTCGGAGCGTCTGCTGGAGCTCGGCCGGGACGTACGCTTCGTGCCCGAGTTCATGCGCGTGCGCTACGAGAACTGGGTGAACGGACTCTCAGGCGACTGGCTGATCTCACGCCAGCGCTTCTTCGGCGTGCCGATCCCCGTCTGGTATCCGCTCGACGGCGACGGCAACCCCGTCTTCGACTCGCCGATCGTGCCGGACGAGGCGGCTCTGCCGGTCGATCCGTCCAGTGACCCGGCCCCCGGCTACTCCGAGGACCAGCGCGGAGTCGCGGGTGGGTTCCAGGGCGAGCTCGACGTGATGGACACCTGGGCGACCTCCTCGCTGACCCCGCAGCTCGCAGGCGGCTGGGAGCGCGACGACGAGCTCTGGCAGCTCGTCGCTCCCTACGACCTGCGCCCGCAGGGTCAGGACATCATCCGCACCTGGCTCTTCTCGACCCTCCTACGCTCGCAGCTGGAGGACGGTAGGGCGCCGTGGCGCACCGCCACCGTCTCGGGCTTCATCGTCGACCCCGACCGCAAGAAGATGTCGAAGTCGAAGGGCAACGTCGTTACCCCCGCCGCGATGCTGGAGCAGCACGGCTCCGATGCGGTGCGCTACTGGGCCGCCTCCTCGCGTCTGGGAACCGACGCCGCGTTCGACCCGCAGAACCCGACGCAGATCAAGATCGGCCGCCGCCTGGCGATCAAGATCCTCAACGCCGCCAAGTTCATCCACGGTTTCCCGCTCGCCGAGAGCGCCGGAGTCGCCGACCCGCTCGACCTCAGCATGCTCGCCACGCTCGACACAGTGATCGCCGAGGCGACGAGCGCTCTCGAGAACTACGACCACGCCCGCGCTCTCGAGACGATCGAGGCGTTCTTCTGGACGTTCTGCGACGACTACCTCGAGCTGGTGAAGGAGCGCGCGTACGGCGAGGACGGTGTCTCCGCTGCCGCTGCCCTGCACCGGGCGCTCGACGCTCTGCAGCGCCTGTTCGCGCCGTTCCTGCCCTTCGCGACGGAGGAGACGTGGTCGTGGTCGCACGACGACTCGGTGCACCTGCGACCGTGGCCGACCGTCGCAGGCCTCGGCGGCGACCCGGCCGTGCTCGCCGCGGCGAGCACCGTCCTCACCGCCGTCCGCCGAGCGAAGACCGACGCGAAGGCCTCGCAGAAGACACCGGCACGCTCGGCCGTGGTCACCGCTCCGGCGCCGCTGGTCGCCTCTCTGCGCCTCGCCGCAGGCGACCTCGCCGCCGTCGGACGGATCGCGCAACTCGAGTTCGCCGAGGGCGACGAGCTCACGGTGAGCGTCGAGCTCGAGACCGAGGCGTAGGAGGCTCCCCCGGGAGGCGGGACGACCCGCCTCCCCCCGCAGCGACGAGAGGAAGACCGATGCAGCTCGGAACCCGGTGGACGCTCGGCGGCACGCCGCCGCAGACCCTGCCCGAGATCGTGGTCACCGCGATCCGCGATGTCGAAGGAGAGCTGGCCGCGGCCGGCACCACGACGACCGACTGGCACTGGACGCTCACGTGGCTCGAGGGCCGCCCGGTGCTCGAGCTCGATGACGGCACGACCATCACCCACCGCGCCGACGAGGATGCCGCGTACATCACGCAGCCGCAGGGGCGTGTCGATGACGAGGACGACGACTGGGGCTGAGCCCCACGGCGCGGGGCCGCGCCGTCCGCCTCCCTCGCAGCCCTAGGCTCACAGGGTGAGCGCTCCCGATCCCGTCGCCGTCCTGCTCGAGCCCAGCGTCCTCCCGCACGGCCTCCCCAACTTCGCCTCCGTCGATCCGGAGGCGTACCGGCCGGCCTTCCTTGAGGCGATGCGGAGGCACCGGGCCGAGATCGAGGCCATCGCCGGGTCGTCCGAGTCCCCGTCCATCGAGAACACTCTCGTCGCCCTGGAGCGCGCGGGCCGCGAGCTGCGCCGAGTGAGCGCCGTCTTCTTCACCGTCAGCGCCTCAGACCGCACACCGCTGACCGACGCTCTGGAGGCGGAGCTCGCGCCGCTCCTGTCGGCCCACGACGACGCTGTCACTCTCGAACCCCGCCTCTTCTCGCGCTTGCGCGACCTCGCCGACAGGGCGCCTCGCTCGGGCTGGACGCCGAGACCGCCTACCTCCTCGAGCGGCGGCTCGCCGGATTCGAACGGGCGGGTGCCCTTCTCGACGACGACGGCAAGGCGCGGCTCCGCGAGCTCAACGAGCAGCTCTCGAGCCTCACCACGCGCTTCGAGAAGAATCTGCTCGCCGAGTCGAACGATCGCGCCGTGCTGATCACCGACCCGGCCGAACTGGACGGGCTCGACGCCTCCGACCTTTCGTCCGCCGCGCGCGCGGCCGAGAGCCGCGGCGAGACGGGATGGCTGATCGCCCTCCCCCTCTACTCGGGGCATCCCTGGCTGTCGCGACTGCGCGACCGCGGCGTCCGCGAACGTCTCCTGCGCGCCTCGACGGGTCGCGCCTCCGAGGGCGGACAGCACGACAACGCCGCTCTGGTGCAGCAGATCGCCGGGCTCCGCGCCGAACGGGCCGGACTGCTCGGCTTCTCCTCGCACGCGGACTTCGTGATCTCGGGACAGACCGCAGGCTCACCCGAGCGGGTCCTCACCCTCCTGCACACGCTCGCTGCTCCTGCCGCTCGCAATGTTCGCGTAGAACTCGAGCGCATGCAGGAGCTCGCCGACGCCGAGCAGGACGCGGCGGGCAGCCCGCGCTTCACGCTCGAGCCGTGGGACCGTGCCTACTACGAGGAGCGGGTGCGCACCGAGAGCTATGCGGTGGACTCAGGGGCCCTCCGCCCCTACTTCGAGCTGGAGCGCGTGCTGCACGACGGCGTCTTCGCCGCCGCGACGGCCCTCTACGGCATCCGCTTCGTCGAGCGGCCCGACCTCCTCGGCTACAGCGCGCACGTCCGCGTCGTCGAGGTGCTCGAGGAGGACGGTGCGCCGCTGGGACTGTTCCTGTTCGATCCGTTCACCCGCGACAGCAAGCGAGGAGGCGCGTGGATGAACTCGCTCTCCTCGCGGACGTCGCTCCTGGGCGACTCGGCCGTCGTCGTCAACAACCTCAACCTGTCCGCCCCGGCCCCGGGCGAGCCCGCCCTGCTCGGCCTCGACGAGGTCAGGACCCTCTTCCACGAGTTCGGCCACGCGCTGCACGGGCTCTTCGCGAGCACGCGCTATCCGCGTTTCGCCGGCACCGCCGTCTTCCGCGACTTCGTCGAGTTCCCGAGCCAGGTGAACGAGATGTGGGCGCTGCGGCCCGAACTGCTCGAGTCGTACGCCCGGCACGTCGAGACCGGCGAGCAGCTGCCGTCCGGGACCGTCGAGCGGCTGGAGGCGGCCACCCTCTGGGGCGAGGGCTTCTCGACAAGCGAGTACCTCGCCTCTGCCCTGCTCGACCTCGCCTGGCATGCGCTGCCCGCCCCGGTCGAGCCGCGTGACGTGGCTGCCTTCGAGGAGGAAGTACTCGCCGGAGCCGGACTCCTTCTGCCTGCGGTACCGCCCCGGTACCGCAGCACCTACTTCGCCCACGTGTTCTCGGGAGGCTACTCGGCGGGGTACTACTCGTACATCTGGAGCGAGATACTCGACGCCGACACCGGCGAGTGGTTCGAGGAGACCGGGGGCCTGACGCGCGAAGCCGGGGAGCGGTTCCGACGAGGGCTGCTCGCGCTCGGCGGATCCCGCGACCCGCTCGACGCGTACCGTGCCTTTCGTGGCCGTGACGCTCGCACCGAGCCCCTTCTCGAGCGGCGCGGGCTCGTCTAGAGACGACGCGCGGGGACGACCCAGGCGAGGACCACGAGTCCGACGACGAGTCCCCAGAACGCGGATCCGATCCCGGCGATCGACGTGCCTGAGGCGGTGACCAGGAGAGTGGCGGCGGCTGCGAGCCGCAGCCGGGGCTCCTCGACCGCGGACTGAACGGCAGAGACGAACACTCCCAGGAGCGCGAGTCCGGCGACCGCTTCGATCAGCAGAGGGCTTGCCGACGAGACCAGTGCGGCGGCCGCTCCCGCCACGAGGCCCAGCACCAGATAGGAGGCGCCCGCCGACACCGAAGCGATCCAGCGCTGTTCCGGCCGCGGCGAGGCCTCGGGCCCTGCGGTCAGAGCCGCGCTCAGAGCAGCGAAGTTGACCGGTACTCCCCCGAACACGGCGGCGACGCCCGAAAGTGCTCCCGAAGACACGATGCCCGCTCGGGCGTGCGCGTCGTAGCCGAAACTCGACAGCACGGCGATCCCCGGGATGTTTTGCCCCGCCATCGTGACGACGTAGAGCGGCAGACCGACGCCCACCATCGCCCCGATCTCGAACACCGGTGCGACGAACTGCGGCACAGGGAGAAGCGGCGCACCCGCCAGTGCGGAACCGTCGGTCACCAGGAGCAGCACGATCGCGAGCGCGATCGCGGCCGGTACCGCCCAGCGCGGCAGCAGCCGCACGAGCAACAGCCAGAGCACGATCACCGGGACCGCGAGGACGGGGATCTCGACTGCGGCACGGACCGGCGCCAGAACGAGGGGGAACAGGATGCCGGCGAGCATCGCGGTGGCGAGCGGTCGCGGGATGCGCGCCACGAGCCTCCCGAGTGCCGGCCAGAGCCCGGTCACGACGAGCAGGGCGGAGGCGACGAGGAATGCGCCGACCGCGCGGTCGAACCCGCCGGGCAGCGTCGCCGTGGCGGCGAGGAGGGCTGCTCCCGGGGTGCTCCACGCGAAGGTCATCGGCACTCGGTAGCGCAGGCTCAGCAGAATGCAGAGCAGTCCCTGCAGCACGCAGACCGCAAGGAGCCCCGAGGCCGCCTGCGAGTCGGTGGCACCGACCGCGACGACTCCCGCGAGGACGATCGCGAACGAGCTCGAGAAGCCGGTGAGGGCGGCGACGACTCCGGCGAGCAGCGGCTGGACGATGGCGGAGCCTCCGGTCGGGACGAGCCGCGGCCCTCGGCCGTCGGGCGCACCGGGGGCGCGCCCTGCCAGAGTAGGGACGGTGCCGCGCCGGGCTCAGCGATCAGGCGGGCCAATCTCGGCCAACTGGCGCGCAGCCGGACGTGCTCAGCGCCGGGTTTTGCGGTTCAGGCGCTCTTCTCCTGGCGGCGCGGAGCGTGCGGCACGATCGTCGGAGCGGCGTTGTCGAGCACGGCCTCACGGGTCACGACGACGCGGGCGACCTCGTCCGACGAGGGCACCTCGAACATGATCGGCCCGAGGACCTCCTCGAGGATCGCGCGGAGCCTCGGGCCCCGGTCTGGCGCAGCACGGCCAGATCTGCGATCGCTTCGAGCGCGCCGCGGTCGAACTCGAGCTCGACTCCATCGATCTCGAACATCCGCTGGTACTGCTTCACGAGCGCATTGCGAGGTTCGGTGAGGATCTGCATCAGCGCATCCTGATCGAGCTGCGTCACCGTGGTCACCACGGGGAGGCGGCCGATGAACTCGGGGATCAGCCCGAACTTGTGCAGGTCCTCCGGGAGGACCTCGCTGAAGATGTTGATCTCGTCTTCCTTGTTGTGCAGGGGGGCACCGAAGCCGATGCCGCGCTTCCCCGCTCGAGAGGAGATGATGTCCTCCAGCCCGGCGAACGCTCCCGCCACGATGAAGAGGACGTTCGTCGTGTCGATCTGGATGAACTCCTGGTGCGGGTGTTTGCGCCCGCCCTGCGGCGGCACCGAGGCGACCGTCCCCTCAAGGATCTTGAGCAGCGCCTGCTGCACGCCCTCACCGGAGACGTCACGGGTGATCGAGGGATTCTCGGCCTTCCGCGCGATCTTGTCGACCTCGTCGATGTAGATGATGCCGGACTCTGCCCGCTTGACGTCGTAGTCTGCGGCCTGGATGAGCTTCAGGAGGATGTTCTCGACGTCCTCGCCGACGTAGCCCGCCTCGGTGAGGGCCGTGGCGTCCGCCACCGCGAAGGGCACGTTCAGCCGCTTCGCCAGGGTCTGCGCGAGGTACGTCTTGCCGCAGCCCGTCGGGCCGATCAGCAGAATGTTGCTCTTCGCGATCTCGACCTCGTCATGGATCGCGTCGGCCGCCGTGATGGTGTTGCGGGCGCGGACACGCTTGTAGTGGTTGTAGACCGCGACCGCGAGCGCCCGCTTGGCCTGGTCCTGCCCGATCACGTACTCCTCGAGAAAGCCGTAGATCTCCTTCGGCTTCGGCAGATCGAACTCGTGGCTCGTCTCTTCGCTCGACTCCGAGAGCCGCTCCTCGATGATCTCGTTGCAGAGCTCGACGCACTCGTCGCAGATGTAGACACCCGGCCCTGCGATCAGCTGCTGGACCTGCTTCTGGCTCTTGCCGCAGAAGGAGCACTTCAGCAGGTCGGCGCTTTCGCCAATACGTGCCACGGGGATGCCCCACTTCCTTGTCGTGCGTTGATCGGTCGTGCGTCGGTCGAGTCGTGCGCGGAGCGACGACGCCCCGGCAGTGAGAACAGTGCCGTCCCACCGAGCTGTGCTCCGAGCCTAGCCGCTGAGGCACGACGCCTCGGCAGGCGGGCCGGATTGGCCGCGCCTTGCGCTGAGTGTGGCGCTTTGCTACGGCACGACAGCAGACACGGAGGGGCCGGGCGGCGGATCGCTCCGACGCCCGGCCCCTCCGAACGGTGCTCAGACCGTGAGAGCCGGAAGGCTCTTGCGGCTGGTGAGGACCTGGTCGATCAGTCCGTACTCGAGCGCATCGCTCGCGCCGAGGATCTTGTCGCGGTCGATGTCCTTCTTCACCTGCTCGATCGAGCGGTTCGAGTGACTCGACAGGGTCTCCTCCAGCCACTCGCGCATACGCATGATCTCGGCCGCCTGGATCTCGATGTCCGAGGCCTGGCCTCCGCCCTGCTGGACGGCCGGCTGGTGGATCAGGATGCGCGCGTTGGGTAGAGCGAGCCGCTTGCCGGGCGTTCCCGCGGCGGTCAGCACAGCAGCGGCCGAAGCGGCCTGGCCGAGGACCACGGTCTGGATGTGCGGACGGATGTACTGCATCGTGTCGTAGATCGCCGTCATCGCGGTGAAGGATCCGCCGGGCGAGTTGATGTACATCACGATGTCGCGGTCCGGGTCCTGGCTCTCGAGCACGAGGAGCTGGGCCATGATGTCGTCCGCGGACGCGTCGTCGACCTGCACTCCGAGGAAGATGATGCGGTCTTCGAAGAGCTTGGCGTACGGATCCTGGCGCTTGTAGCCGTAGGCCGTGCGCTCTTCGAAGGTGGGGAGGATGTAGCGCGAGGACGGCGCGGCTCCCGAGCCGAAAGCCGTTCCGCCGAAGGTGGGTGTGGTCATTGTCTGTTCCTGATCTCTCGGCGCGTTCGCTGGACTAGTCGGCGATGGCGGTTCCGCCACCGCCGGCGACGTCGGTCGCCGAGGAGCGGATGTGGTCGACGAAGCCGTACTCGAGAGCCTCCTCGGCACTGAACCAGCGGTCACGGTCACCATCCTCGTTGACCTGCTCGACAGTCTTGCCGGTCGCCTTCGCGGTGATCTCGGCGAGGCGCTTCTTCATGTCGAGGATGAGCTGCGCCTGGGTCTGGATGTCGGAGGCGGTGCCACCGAAGCCACCGTGCGGCTGGTGCAGGAGCACGCGGGCGTTGGGCGTGATGTAGCGCTTGCCCTGGGTACCGGCGGTGAGCAGGAGCTGGCCCATCGAGGCCGCCATCCCGATGCCCACGGTCACGATGTCGTTCGGGACGAACTGCATCGTGTCGTAGATCGCCATGCCCGCGGTGATCGAGCCACCGGGCGAGTTGATGTAGAGGTAGATGTCCCGCTCGGCGTCCTCAGCCGCGAGCAGCAGGAGCTTCGCGGCGATCTCGTTGGCGTTCTCGTCGCGCACCTCGGAACCGAGCCAGATGATCCGGTCCTTCAGGAGGCGGTCGAAAACACTGTTGGGCATAACCATGTCGGCCATGTATTGCTCCGTTTCAGTTGTCGCTTCGGAGGCGAATCTATCGGACGCCGCCAGGCCGATCCGCCCGTGTTCGCCGGGGGCGGAGCGGGAGGGGTCCGTGTTCGCCCGGGGCGGACCGAGCATCCGGAAACGGCAGGAGCCGCCCTCCGACGGATCGGGGGCGGCTCCTGGTCGTGCTCGCGGCGACTACTCCGCGGCCGGGGTCTCCTCGGCGGGAGCTGCGGCCTTCTTCTTGGCCGGCGCACGCTTCTTCTTCGGAGCCGGGGCGGGCTCCTCCTCGGCGGCGATCTGCTCGGCGTCGGGCTCGGCGGGCACCTCGCGTCGGCGGCGGCCTGGGCCTCCTCGACGACCTCGGCCTCGTCCGAGGCGACGGCCTCGTCGGCGGAATCGCCCGCCTCGCCGTCGCCCGGCACCGCGGTGAACGCAGTCAGGTCGACGGCGTTGCCCTCGGTGTCGGTGACCTTCGCCTTGCCCAGGACGATCGCGAGTGCCTTGTTGCGGGCGACCTCGCCGACCATCTGGCCGATCTGGTTGTTCTCGGAGAGGATCTTGATGAACTCGTTCGGCTCCATGCCGTACTGCGCCGCACCCTGGATGAGGTACTGCGTCAGCTCGTCCTGGCTGACCTGGACCTTCTCCTGCTCGACGATGTGGTCGAGGAGGATCTGGGTCCTGAAGGTCTTCTCGCTGGCCTCGGCCACCTCGGCGCGGTGCGCCTCGTCCTCCAGGCGGTTCTCGCCCTCGAGGTGGCGGTGCACCTCGTCCTCGACGAGCGCCGCCGGGACGGGGATCTCGACGAGCGCGAGGAGAGCGTCGACGAGCTTCTCGCGCGCCTCGCCGCCCTGGCTGAAGGTCTTCTGTTGAGCGGCCTGCTCCTTGAGCGACTCGCGCAGCTCGGCGATGGTGTCGAACTCGCTCGCGATCTGCGCGAAGTCGTCGTCGGCCTCGGGGAGCTCGCGCTCCTTCACCGCTGTGAGCGTGACGGCGATCTCGGCCTGCTCGCCGGCGTGGTCGCCGCCGAGCAGCGGCGCGGTGAAGGTGGTGCTCTCGCCCGCGGTCAGCGAATCCAGCGCCTCGTCGATGCCCTCGATCAGCTCGCCCGAGCCGAGCTCGTACGAGATCGCGTTGGCGGTGTCGACCTCGACGCCGTCGATCGAGGCGACCAGGTCGATCTGCGCGAAGTCGCCGGTGGTGGCGGGGCGGTCGACGGTGACCAGCGTGCCGAAGCGGCTGCGGAGCTTGTCGAGCTCTGCGTCGACGTCGTCGTCGGCGATCGCGGCCGCCTCGACGGTGAGCGCGATGCCCTCGTACTCCGGGACGGTGATCTCGGGGCGCACGTCCACTTCGATGGCGAGCTCGAGGTCGCCGGTGAAGTCCTTGTCGTTCGGCCAGGTCACGATGTCGGCCTGGGGGCGGCCCAGCGGGCGCACCTCCGACTCGCGGACGGCCTCGCGGTAGAAGCCGTCGAGGCCCTCGTTCACCGCGTGCTCGAGCACGGCGGCCTTGCCGACGCGCTGGTCGACGATCGCCGGCGGGACCTTGCCCTTGCGGAAGCCGGGGACGTTGATCTGCTCGGCGATGTGGCCGTAGGCGTGGGTGATGCTGGGGCCGAGCTCGTCCGGGGTGACCGAAATCGCGAGCTTCACGCGCGTCGGGCTCAGCTTTTCTACCGTGGTCTTCACGTGAGGGGATCTCCTGTGCTGGTTGGTGTCGGCGCCGGATGACCGGTCGTCACGGGTCGATGTCGTCACGATGAGTTCTCGTGGTCGGGGCGACAGGATTCGAACCTGCGACCTCCCGCTCCCAAAGCGGGCGCTCTAGCCAAGCTGAGCTACGCCCCGGATGCGCGGGCCTGGGGACCGTGCGGTGAGACTCTCGTCGAGCCGTCCCCGCACGTCCGCTCGCGCGACACGCCGAAATGGCCTTCGCAAGTGTACTGCACAGCAGCCGCGGCGGCCGGAACTGCGCGACGGCTCCGGCAGCGGGCGTGTGCGATGTCGGCGACGGCCGACGGATGTACTACTGTGTTCTGGTGCCCGTTCGCGAGAGCGGGTCATCCAATCCGAGATCCGGAGCCTGAGGCTCTCGGCCTCGCGATTCGGGGCTGTAGCTTAGTGGTAAAGCCTCTGTCTTCCAAACAGATGATGCGAGTTCGATTCTCGTCAGCCCCTCCGTTTTCCTCTTGCCTGGCACGAACGGGTCCGCGCGCGAGCGGGTCTTTCTGGCACGAACGGTTCCGTCTGGCACGAACAGAGCCGCTGTGCACGAACGGGGCTGCCCGGCGCGACCGTGTTCGGCAAGAACGGCCTCCTTTCCTCGAACCGTCCCTCACCCTCCCGCGTCAGTGGTCCGCTTCCCGGTGCTCCTGCGCGAGTCCGAGGTAGGAGGCGGCGTTCCGGCGGATGTCCGCCCGCTCCTGCTCCGTCAGCTCCCGACGAACCTTCGCCGGGGACGCCGGCGACGAGGGAGCCGGGCGGCACGACCGTCCCCTCCAGCACCACCGCGCCGGCGGCGACGAGGGAGCCGGTGCCGATGACGGCGCCGTTGAGGACGGTCGCGTTCATCCCCACGAGCACCTCGTCCTCGACGGTGCAGCCATGCAGGACCGCGTTGTGACCGACCGAGACGCCCGCACCGATGACGGCGTCCCTGCCCGCGTCGACGTGCACGACCACCCCGTCCTGCAGGTTGCTGCCCTCTCCCACCTCGATCCGCGCGTGCTCGGCGCGCAGGACGGCGCCGTACCAGACGCTCACGCGCTCGCGGAGGCCGACCGAGCCGACGAGCGTCGCGCCGGGGGCGATCCAGGCGGACGGCGCGATCTGCGGTGTCCGGCCGCCGGGCAGGGAGAGCACGCGTGCGCCCTCGGCGGGAATCGATGCCATCTCGATGGTCCTCTCGGGTCGTGAAACGTGGACCACGGCGTCAGCGCCGGGCGCGGAGCCAGGCCAGGACGGCCAGGACGCGCCGGTGGTCGGAGCCCGAATCCTCGAGCCCGAGCTTCTGGAAGATCGCGGTCACGTTCTTCTCGACAGCCCCCACTCCGACGAAAAGAGCGGAGGCGATCCCCGCGTTGGTGCGGCCCTGCGCCATCTGCTCGAGCACCTCTCGCTCGCGAGGCGTGAGCGCGGCCAGTGGGTCGCGGTTGCGCTGCAGCAGGGAGGCGACGACCTGCGGGTCGAGGACCGTCCCGCCTGCCGCGACCCGCTCGACAGCGTCGCGCAGCTCCTCCAACGAGGCGACGCGGTCCTTGAGCAGGTAGCCGAGGCCGCCCTCGCCCGAGCCGAGCAGCTCCTGTGCGTAGGTCACCTCGACGTACTGGCTGAGCAGAAGAACGGCGATGCCCGGGTGGCGACGACGGATCTCGAGCGCAGCACGGACGCCCTCGTCACGGAAGGTCGGCGGCATCCGCACATCGAGCACGGCGACATCCACGGAGCCCGGGTCGCGGACGAGGACCGCGAGCAGGCTGTCTGCGTCGCCGAACGCGCCGACCGAGGCGAAACCGGCGTCCTCGAAGAGACGGACCAGGCCCTCGCGGAGAAGCACAGAATCCTCGGCGATGGCGACGCGGATCACGGACACCACCTCAGGATAGGACGGGCCGGTACGGCACGTGGACGCCGATCGCGGTGGGGCCGCCGACTGGGGACTGGACGGCGATCACCCCGCGCAGTCCCCGCACGCGACCGCTGACCCCCTCGAGGCCGTGTCCTGTGACCGGTACGGCACCGCCCACTCCGTCGTCGACCACCCATGCATCGAGCCAGCGCTCCCCCGCTGCACCCGCCTCCCGGGAGTCGAGGTGCACCTTGATCGAGCGCGCAGACGCATGCTTGGAGGCGTTCGCGAGCAGCTCTGCGATCACGAAGTAGACGCTGCGCTCGACCTCCGGGGGCAGATCGGTCACCGGGTGCTCGGTGACGACCTCGACCGGGGCCGGGCTGAGGGCGGCGAGCGACTGCACGGCGGCCTCGAGGCCTCGGTCCTGGAGGATCGGCGGCGCGACTCCGCGGGAGAGTGCGCGCAGCTCGTCGAGGGCGGTCCCCACGTGCTCGCGCGCCTCGTCGACGAGCCGGGCGGCCGAGTCCGGATCGCTGGCGAGGCGGTTCCGAGCGGAGGCGAGATCCATCTGCACGCGGATCAGACGCTGCTGCGGGCCGTCGTGGATGTCGCGCTCGAGCTGCCGCAGCCCCCGGTCCTCGGCGGCGACGGCTGCGCCGCGCGACGCACTGAGCTCGGCGACCTCGCGCTGCAGCGCCTCCGACTCCCAGGGCCCGAGCAGCAGGCGATCGACGAGGTAGCGCGCCAGGGTGAGCCCGCGGGTGGCGAACGGGAGGGTGGAGATGAACAGGACCGTCATCGCGACCGCCGCCGCCGAGACGAACCCGGCCGGCGGCCCCGGCAGGCCGAGGACGGAGGTGCCGACACCGAGGACGAGTTCGACCGGGCTCACCGCGGCGGTCCCGTCGAGGGCGGAGACCAGCGTGCCGATCCCCGTCCAGCTCCACAGCGCGAGAACGGCGCCGAAGACGAGGGCGAGCATCGGGGCGACGAGGATCGTGTGCAGCAGTGCCAGCCAGTAGTGCCCGTCGATGACCGGGCCGTAGAAGGCGAAGGTGGCGGGCGAGACCGAGGCGGGCGGACGGCGCCACTGCGGATCCGGCACCGCCGGTCTGCCTGCCAGGACATCGAGCCGCCGAGCTCCGCGCGAGAAGAAGCGACCGGTGTGCAGGGCGGCGGGGAAGAAGGCCAGGCCGATCAGCACTCCGACGAGACCGACCGCGAGAGCGAGCGCGACGGTGGCGCAGAAAGAGCCGACCAGTGCGAGCGGAACCGCGAGCACCAGCGAGAGCGCCTCCCGCGGCATCCGACGCCAGAGCTGCAAGTACCCGCGGATCGCCTCACCGAGGGCCGTCGGTGCCGCGCTCATCCGATCCTCCTCGCACCCGCGACCGCCGCGGTGACCGCTCGAGCGTAGCGGCGGAGGCCGCGCGAGACCCGGGGTGGGCCGCCGGATCAGTGCTCCTCGCGGCCAGGTGAGCCTCTCCTTCTCCCGACTGAGCCGAGCCTGCGCTTGCTTGCGACGCCCCAGGATCTGCGTACTGTTGACGATCAGTCACCCCCTCTCGAAAGGAACAGACGATGTCCACCACATCCGTCACGTCGCTCACCTCGTCGAACCCGGATGTCGCATCCGGAGTCGCGCAGTTCCTCAGCCCCGTCGTCGTCGAGATGACGGCTCTCGCGGTCAACGGCAAGCAGGCGCACTGGCACGTCCGTGGCGCCAACTTCATTGGCGTGCACGAGCTGCTCGACACGATCGTCGCGCACTCGATCGAGTGGGCCGACCTCGCGGCCGAACGGGTCGTCGCCCTCGGCCTGCCCGTCGACGCACGCATTCAGACGGTCGCGTCCGCTACGCAGTCCGAGCCGCTCACCCCAGGATTCCAGCGCTCCGAGAACGCGATCGTCGAGATCATCCGCCAGATGGACGTCGCGATCGCGACCGTCAACACGGCGATCGCCGAGCTCGCCGAGATCGACGCGAGCAGCCAGGACGTCGCGATTGAGATCGGCCGCGGCCTCGAGAAGGACCGCTGGTTCCTCTTCGCTCACGTCAGCGAGAGCTGAGAACCGGTCCCCCGCACGGCCCGCTGGATCCACGGATCCGGCGGGCCGTGCGTCGTTCCAGGACGTGCCTGGCGCGGTGAGCGGCCACCCGCGCCGCTGGTGCGTCGCCCGAGGCGACAGTTCGCTCCCCGCGGGACAGCTCGAGGGATGCTCCGTCAGTCTCCGTGGGTGAGGCGTCCCGCCAGCAGGGTCGCGGCGACCGGCATCGAGCGCAGGCCCTCCGCATCGGCGCTGAGCGGATCACGGTCGAGCACGACCAGGTCGGCGGGATCGCCGGCCCGCGGGCGGAGACGGCGCACCCGCGTGGAGGACACGATCGCCTCTTCGACGCTGACCCGCTGTTCCGGGTGCCACGGCTCCTCCCCCGGCCGCGCCCGAGCGACCGCCGCCGAGACAGCGACCCAGGGGTCGAGCGGGGCCACCGGCGCATCCGAGCCGAACACCACGCTCGCACCGGAGTCGAGCAGGGAGCGCAGCGCGAAAGCGCGTCCCGTGCGCCCCGGCCAGTAGTGCTCCGCCACGTCGCGATCGTCGAGGGCGTGCGCCGGCTGGACTCCCGCCTCAACGCGGAGCGCGGCGAAGCGCGGCAGATCGGCGTCGGCGACCAGCTGGGCGTGCTCGATCCGGCCGCCGCCGATCCGCCCCAGGGCGTCGAGCGCCACCGTCGCCGCTGCGTCTCCGATCGCGTGGACGGTCGCGCGGATGCCGCCGTCCGCGGCACGGGCGAGCAGGGCGTCCAGCTCACCGGGGTCGACCGTGAGCGTGCCGCGGCTTTCGTGCCCTGGGTAAGGGTCCGCGCAGTACGCCGTCCGCGTGTTCAGAGAGCCGTCGATCAGGACCTTCAGCGGGCCCATCCGGAGCAGCCCCTCTCCGGCCGGCAGTTCGTCGCCCGAGCGCAGCCCCTCGGAGAGCGCGCGGTCGAGATGGTCTCGGTACACGCCCGTCTCGACCCGGAGGGCTCGGGTGCCCCGGGCGACCCGACGCGTCCAGTCTCCGACGTTCCACCGCATCTCGAGGTCCACGACTCCGACGACGCCGCGCGTCGCCGCTCGACGCGCCGCCTCGTCGACGAGGAGGTCGAGATCGTCGTCGCTGAGGGCGCCGAGCGCCGTGACCAGTTCGAAGCACGGATCCTCGCGGAGCAGATCGTCCTGCCGCCCGAAGCCGTAGCGGTGGTAGGCGGCCGTGTTCAGCCAGGCGCAGTGCAGGTCCCCGCTGATCAGCACGATCGGGCGCTCGAACGACACCTCGTCGAGGAGCGCCGTCGTCGGCGGCTCCGGCCACAGGCCGTCGCGGAACCCGAAGCCGACGAGCGTGGCCGGCCCGCTGGTCTCCGCCAGCCGACGGCGCACCGTGACCGCCACCTCGCGGGCGGAGGAGGCGGCAGACAGGTCGAGTCGCGGTGCCGTCATCGCCCACTGCGAGAAATGCACATGCTCGTCCCAGAGGCCGGGCATCAGCCAGCGCCCGTCGAGCTCGCGCACGTCGTCTCCCGGTGAGGCCTCGGCAGCGGCGCCGACCGCCTCCACCCGGCCGCCCCGCAGAAGCACGGGCACCGGTCCGGAGGAACCGAGCAGGCGCGCGTCGCGCAGCAGGAGCCCGGGGGTCATCGCTCGTCCCGCCCGTTCGCCCAGTGGTCGTCGTGGAGCATGCGGTCCTCTCCTCGTGCTCAGCCGGTCACGACTGGCACACCGGGCACCAGTAGAGCTTGCGCGCGCCGATCTCCTCGAGCAGGACGTGCGTGCCGCACACTCGGCACGGCAGTCCCTCGCGCTTGTAGACGTAGTTGCGCTCGGCATGGCTGCGCACGGCCTTCGCGCGCTCCGGCGCGGTCAGGTCGCGCCGGGTGATCATCATCCCCGTTCGGATACCGTCCTCGAGCAGGTGCGCCCAATCGCTCCAGAGCTCGCGGGCGACATCAAGCGGCACCTGCTTGCCGGGGGTGTGCGGATCGAGCCCGGCGCGGTAGAGCAGCTCGGCACGGTAGATGTTCCCGATCCCGCTCACGATCGACTGGTCCATCAGCACCAGACCGACGGGCGTCGCCGTCCGGCGCAGCCGGTTCACGAAGCGGTCGCGGGCCTCGTCGGAGTCGTCCGCCGCCGGGTCCGGTCCGAGCCGGGCGAGCAGAGCGTCGACCTGGGCGGGGTCCATCACCTCGCAGGCGGTGGGGCCGCGCAGGTCGGCGACCGTCTCCTCCGTCCGGATGCGCACGCGCACAGCGCCGACGGGGGGGCGGCGGGAACTCGTCGAGGTCGCCGTCGGTCTCATGCTCGGTCTCGGACAGGCGCACAGCCCGGCGGCGGCGGGGCGCTCCGATGCTGCTGCCCGCCGTGCCGTCCGGGAACAGCGGCGACACCCTGCCGAGGAAGTCCCAGGCGCCGTAGAGGCCGAGGTGGACGTGCAGCGTCAGCTCGCCCTCGAAGCGGAGGAGGAGGTGCTTGCCGACGGCTGTCGACTCCAGCACCAGGCGGCCGTCGAGCAGCGCCGCCCCTTCGGCGAAACGGCCCTGGGGGCTGCTCGTGGCGACGCGGTGCCCGACGACGTCGCGCTCGAACTGGAGTGCGATCCGGTGGACGGAGTGCCCCTCGGGCACTCAGCGGCCCTTCTCGGCGGAGTCGATCACGCGACCCGCGATGGCGCCGGTGGCCTCGTACTCGGCGAGCTGGGCGATCCGGCGCGCGTGACGCTCCTCGAAGCTGAAGGGCTCGGCGACGAACGCGTCGATGAAGCCGGTCGCTTCCTCGACCGAGTGCTGGCGGGCACCGATGGAGATGACGTTCGCGTCGTTGTGCTGGCGAGCGAGGACCGCGGTGCTCAGATTCCACACGAGGGCGGCGCGCACGCCCGGGACCTTGTTCGCCGCGATCTGCTCGCCGTTGCCGGAGCCGCCGAACACGACGCCGAGCGCCTCGACGCCCGCCTGCTGATCGCGCACGACGGCGGCCGCCGCGTTGATACAGAACGAGGGATAGTCGTCGAGCGGGTCGTACGACGTGGGGCCGTGGTCGATCACGTCGTGACCGGCGGCGCCGAGGTGCTCGATCAGGTGCCGGCTGAAGTCCAGCCCTGCGTGGTCCGTGGCGATGTGGATGCGCACGCGCTCGTCCTCCCGGAAAGCCGTCTGAGGCCCGTGATGCCGGGGCCGGGAGTCAGAGTACCGCGGGTCGGCTCAGTCGAACTGCGGGTCGCGGGTGCGCGAGCGCTTGAGCTCGAAGAAGCCGTCGTAGGAGGCCGCCGCCACGACGCCGTCCCAGAGCGCCAGTGCCTGCTCACCACGGGGAGCGGGCGAGATGACGGGACCGAAGAAGGCGACGTCGCCCAGGGCGATCACGGGAGTCCCGACGTCCTGGCCCACCCGGCCGATGCCGTCGAAGTGGGACGCACGCATGGGCCCGTCGTACTCGTCCGAGTCGGCGTAGGCGGACAGCTCGGCGGGGAGGCCGACCTCGGCGAGCGACTCCGCGATGATCGCCTCGGCGTCGGAGCGTCCGCCGACGTGGATCCGCGTGCCGAGAGCGTCGTACAGCGGCTTCACGTGCTCGCGGCCCTCGCGCTCGGCGACGGCGGAGACGAGGCGGGTGTAGCGCAGCGCCCGCGGGAAGAAGGCGCGGTAAGCCTCGTCGACGTCGTTGTCCTCATTGAGGACCGCGAGGCTCATGATGTGCCACTGCACGTCGAGCTCGCGGGCGGGGGTCACCTCGTCCACGAAACGCGAGGTCATCCAGGCCCAGGGGCAGGAGGGATCGAACCAGAAATCCACGGAGGTCATGCCTCCACGGTACGCCGCCGTGCGGGGCCGCGGTGACGCTCAGGGACCCCCTGGGCGATCGGACGGTCCACGCCTCCGGAAACCACCGACGGCTCTAGGGTGGATCGGCGGCGTCCGCACCCAGGCGCCCGCGGCAGCGCCCGAGACGAACGGATGGAGCACCCCGTGCCAGGAGACAACCTCACCCGGAGCGAGGCGCAGGAGCGCGCCTCGCTGATCCAGGTCCACGACTACGACATCGTCCTCGACGTGACGCGAGGACCGGAGACCTTCCTCAGCACCACCACCGTGCGCTTCTCAGCGACCGAGGGGGCGTCGACCTTCCTCGACGCGATCACCAGGACCGTGCACTCCGTGACGCTGAACGGAGCGGAGCTCGACCCCGCGGACGTCGCCGACGGCGTGCGCATCCGCCTGGACTCGCTCGCCGCCGACAACGAGCTGACGGTCGTGGCGGAGGCGATGTACACGAACACCGGGGAGGGCCTGCACCGCTTCGTCGATCCGGTCGACGGCGAGGTCTACCTGTACTCGCAGTTCGAGGTGCCGGACTCGCGTCGCGTCTTCGCGGTGTTCGAGCAGCCCGACCTCAAGGCGGCCTTCCGCTTCACCGTGACGGCGCCCGAGGCGTGGCAGGTCGTCTCGAACCAGCCGACGCCGGAGCCGGTTCCCGCGGGCGAGGGGACGGCGACCTGGCGCTTCGCGCCCACCCCGCGCATCTCCTCGTACGTCACCGCCCTCATCGCGGGACCCTACGTCGTCGAGAGGGACTCGCTGGTCTCCTCCGACGGGCGCACGATCCCGCTGGGTGTCTTCGCGCGTGCCTCGCTCGCGCCCTTCCTCGACGCCGGCTACGTGTTCGAGAAGACCAAGCAGGGCTTCGCCTTCTACGAGGAGAAGTTCGGAGTCCCCTACCCGTTCGCGAAGTACGACCAGCTGTTCGTCCCCGAGTTCAACGCCGGGGCGATGGAGAACGCCGGAGCGGTCACCTTCACCGAGACGTACGTGTTCCGCTCGAAGGTGACCGAGGCGGTCAGGGAGCGCCGGGTCGTCACGATCCTGCACGAGCTCGCCCACATGTGGTTCGGCGACCTCGTGACGATGAAGTGGTGGAACGACCTCTGGCTGAACGAGTCGTTCGCCGAGTACGCCTCCACCCTCGCAACGGCCGAGGCGACCGAGTGGACCGAGGCGTGGACCACTTTCGCGGCGATGGAGAAGAGCTGGGCGTACCGTCAGGACCAACTGCCGTCGACGCACCCGATCGTCGCGACGATCAACGATCTGGAGGACGTCCAGGTCAACTTCGACGGCATCACCTACGCGAAGGGCGCCTCGGTTCTGAAGCAGCTCGTCGCGTGGGTCGGCGAGAAGGAGTTCCTCGCGGGCGTGCACGAGTACTTCGTGAAGCACGCGTTCTCGAACACCGAGCTGAGCGATCTGCTCGTCGAGCTCGAGGCCACGAGCGGGCGCGATCTCACGCAGTGGTCGGCGCAGTGGCTCGAGACCGCCGGGGTGAACACGCTGCGTCCCGAGATCGTGGTCGACGAGAGCGGATCGATCGCGTCGTTCGCGATCCTGCAGAGCGCTGTCGAGGACTATCCGACGGTCCGCCCGCACCGCCTCGCGATCGGCCTCTACGACTTCGAGGGCGACCGCCTCGTGCGGGTGCACCGCCTGGAGCTCGACGTCGACGGCGAGCGAACCGAGGTGCCCGAGCTGATCGGCCGGACCCGGCCGGCGCTCGTCCTGCTCAACGACGACGACCTCGCCTACGCGAAGATCCGTCTCGACGACGCGTCGCTCGCCGTCGCCATCGAGCATCTGGCGAGCATCGAGAACCCGCTCGCCCGCTCGCTGGTCTGGGGTTCGGCCTGGGACGCGACCCGGGACGCAGAGTCAGCGCCACGCGACTTCGTGCGCCTGGTGCTGGGGAACATCGCGACCGAGACCGAGTCGACCACGCTGCGCACCGTGCTGAACCAGCTGGTGACCACCGCCGGCCAGTACGTCGCCCCGGAGCACCGGGCCGAGGTCGTCGAGGAGGTGGGCGACCAGCTGTGGACGCTCGCCCAGCAGGCGGAGGCCGGCAGCGACGCGCAGTTCCAGTTCGTGAGGTTCTTCGCGGCGATCGCCTCGACGCCCGCTCACCTCGAGGCGGTCCAGGCGCTGCTCGACGGCGGCACGGCGCTCGACGGGCTCGACATCGACACCGACCTCGGCTGGGAGCTGCTGATCGCGCTCGTCGCGGGCGGGCGGGCCGGTGCGAACGAGATCGACGCGGCACTCGACTCCGACACCACTGCCAGCGGGCAGCAGTCGGCCGCGCACGCACGCGCGGCGCTGCCCACGGCGGAGGCGAAACTCGCAGCCTGGGAGTCGGTCACCGCCGACGACTCGGCACCGAACACGATCGTCCGCTCGACAGGGCTCGGCTTCCAGCGGGTCGCGGACCCGCACCTGCTCGAGACGATGGTCCCGGTGTACTTCGGCGCACTGCGCTCGCTGTGGGAGTCGAAGAGCTACAAGATCGCGGAGTACCTGGTCGTGGGGTTCTACCCGGCAGCCGCACCGTCGCAGGAGATCGTCGACGCGACGCGGGCGTGGCTCGACGCGAACCCCGAGGTACCCGCGCTGCGGCGCCTCGTGATCGAGAACCTGGCCGGTGTCGAGCGCGCGCTGCGGGCGCAGGCGCGCGACGCGCAGAGCTGACCCGCACCACCGGCCCCGTCTGCTCGACGCTCAGGTGCTCGCGCAACCGGGGCGGGTCGAGGCTCCGGTCGGCTCGGTGCTCCGATCGGGTCAGATCCCCGGCACGGAGCGCCGCGCCGGCCCGTCGTACGCGGACAGCGGTCGGATGAGCGCGTTCGAGGCGCGCTGCTCGATCACGTGCGCCGTCCACCCCACCACCCGTGCTGCCACGAACAGCGGTGTGAAGATCTCGGTGTCGAAGCCGATCAGCCGGTACGCGGGTCCGGACGGGTAGTCGAGGTTGGGCAGGATCCCCGTGCGCTCCGCCATCGCGGCGGCCAGCGCGTCGTACAACTCGATCAGCTCGGCGGCGCCCTCGTGCTCGGCGAGCCGGCGCAGCGCCGCCTCCATGGTGGGCACCCTCGAATCGCCGGACTTGTAGACCCGGTGCCCGAAGCCCATCACCTTGCGGCGCTCGCCGAGGGCGCCGGCGAGCCACTCCTCCGATCGACACGCCGCGTCGGGACCCTGTCCGATCTCGTCGAGAACGTGCAGCACAGCCTCGTTCGCGCCTCCGTGCAGCGACCCCTTGAGCGCGCCGACCGCGGCCGTGACCGCGGAGTACACGTCCGAGAGGGTGGAGGTCACCACGCGCGCGGTGAAGGTAGAGGCGTTGAACGAGTGCTCGGCGTAGAGCACGAGCGAGACCCGGAACGCATCGACGACGACCGGGTCGGGAACCGCGCCGAACGTCATCCAGAGGAAGTTCTCGGAGTAGTCGAGATCATCGCGGGGCTCGATCGGCCGCAGCCCGCGTCGCCGGCGCTGCGCCAGGGCGACGATGCCGGGCAGAGCCGCCCACAGGCGCACCGAGCGCTCGAGCACCGCCTCCGGCGCGTCAGCGTCCGGATCCGGGTCGAGCGCGCCGAGGACGCTCACTGCGGTGCGCACGACGTCCATCGGATGCGCGGAGACCGGCAGCAGGTCGATCACCGCGCTGACCTCCGGTGCCGGCGCCCGATGCGCCCGCTCGACGGCGGCCAGCCCGGTCGCCTGCTCGCGGGTCGCAGCTCGCCGTTCCAGAGCAGCCAGGCGACGTCCTCGAACGCCTCGCGGCGGCCAGCTCCTGCACCGGGTAGCCGCGGTACAGCAACGAGTTCGACGCCGGGTCGACCTTCGAGACCGCCGTCGTGTCGACGACGACCCCCACGAGGCCTTTGCGGATGTCCTGGTCTGTCGTGCTCATCCTTCGCTCCTTCGCGAGAGGGGACGTCGGCGCCGGGGAGCGCCGCCGGGTCATGCCGGACGCCCGTCCGACGGGCGCCGACGAGTTCAGGCGCCGTAGTGCTCGGCGAGCGAGAAGTCGAACACGCCCTCGTCGAAGCGGCTGTAGGAGGCGTAGTCGAGCAGCTCGTACAGCTCGGCGCGCGTCTGCATACCCGGCACCTCCGCGCGGAGGGACCCCTCGGTTTTCAGCGTGTCGAGCGCCCGCATGGCGGCGCCCATGGCGATCCGGAGCAGCGAGACCGGATGGATCACGACGTTCACGCCGATGTCGGCGAGCTGACGAGCGGTGAAGAGCTCGCTCTTGCCGAACTCGGTCATGTTGGCCAGGATCGGCACGTCGATCGCGGCGCGGACTGCCTCGAACTCGGCGAGATCGCGCATCGCCTCGGGGAAGATCGCATCGGCACCGGCGTCGACGAGGCGCTGGGCCCGCTCGATCGCGGCCGGCAGGCCGTCCAGCGCGCGGATGTCGGTGCGGGCATGATCACTAGATCCGGGTCGCGCCGAGCGTCGACCGCGGCGGCGATCCTCCTGACCGACGTCGCCTCGTCGACGACCGCCTTGCCGTCGAGATGACCGCAGCGCTTGGGGTTCACTTGGTCCTCGATGTGCAGGCCCGCGACTCCCGCGTCCTCGAGCGTCTGCACCGTGCGCGCGACGTTGAGCGGCTCGCCGAAGCCGGTGTCGGCGTCGACGAGGACCGGCAGATCGGTCATCCGCGCGATCTGCTGAGACCGGGCGGCGACCTCGGTGAGTGTGGTGAGGCCGATGTCCGGGAGGCCCAGCTCGGCCGAGAGGACGGCGCCCGAGACGTAGACGCCGTCGAAGCCCTTCGCCTCAATCAGGCGCGCCGAGAGCGGAGTGAAAGCGCCGGGCAGCTGCAACAGCTCCTGTGACGCGAGGCGCTCACGGAACAGGCGCCGCTTCTCGGCGGGAGTCCGGGTGGAGTGCAGCATCGGGCGTCCTTCCCCTGGGGGCGGTTCGTGGGGCCGGGCGGGCCCTGCTCTGAATCTATATGGCGGCGACGGCGGGGGCTCGGACCGCCTGCGCCCAGCCTCGCGCTCGCACTCCCGCGGGAGGCGTCCCGTAGCCTGGAGGAGTCATGCTGCTTCTCGAGACCTCGACCCCGGATCCTGTCGCCGCCACCGTGTCGTTCTTCGACTCCCCCGCCTTCTGGAAGGTGGTCTGGGTCCTCGCGATCGTGCTCGGCGCGCTGATCGTGCGCGTCATCGCGCACGTCCTCATCGGGCGCGTGGTCGATCAGATCGTGTCGGGAGTGAAGCGCCGTCAGCGCGTGGAAGACACGCAGGCCATCGCGGCCTCACCGCTCGCCGCGGTCCGGGTGGTGCAGCGCACCCGAACCCTGGGCTCGATCCTCAACAACATCAGCTCGATCCTCATCGTCGTGATCGCCCTGGTGATGATCATCAGCACCATCGACAAGGACCTCATCGGCTCCTTCGCGCTGCTCACCGCCGCGCTCGGCGCGGGGCTGGGCTTCGGTGCCCAGAACATCGTCAAGGACGTGCTCAACGGCCTCTTCATGGTCGCGGAGGATCAGCTCGGGGTCGGCGATGTGGTCGACACCGGGCAGGCCACGGGGGTGGTCGAGTCCGTCGGGGTGCGCGTGACCCAGATCCGCGACGTCAACGGCGTGCTCTGGTTCGTCCGCAACGGCGAGATCGTTCGCGTCGGCAACATGTCGCAAGGCTGGTCGCGCGTCATCGTCGATCTCGCCGTTCCGTACGAGACCGATCTCGAGCAGGTGCAGTCGACGGTCCTCGCCACGGCGAACGAGCTCGCGGCGAGCAGCCGGTGGCGAGCACGGATCATCGACAGGCCCGAGCTCTGGGGGCTCGAGTCGATCGCCGACGACGCCCTCGTCGTCCGGGTGGTCGTCAAGACCCGCACCACTGCGAAGGACGATGTGGCCCGCGAGCTGCGGCTCCGCGTGAAGAAGGCGCTCGACGCGCTCGACGTGAAGCTGCCCTCGCTCTCGACCGTCGTCCTCGAGGGCTTCGACGGCGCGACGAGCGTCGGAGGCGCGAAGCCGCCACGGACGACGCCGTCGCCCACGATCACCACAGAGCACGGTAAGCCGGTGCGCCTGCCCCGCGCCGTGCGGCGACCCAGGGAGCAGCGCCCGCCCGGCGACAGCGGCGCGACGTCTCCCGTGCAGGGGCCGCAGTCGTGAGCGGCCTGCAGATCGGCGGCACGCCTCCGCTGCGCAGCTTCTGGGAGCACGTGGGCGGCAGGCCCACCTTCGAGCGTCTTGTGCGCCGCTTCTACGAGGGCGTCCGCGAGGACGACCTGCTCTGGCCGATGTACCCGGCGGAGGATCTCGAGGGAGCGATCCAGCGGCTGACCGGCTTCCTCGAGCAGTACTGGGGCGGGCCGGGCACCTACAGCCAGGAGCGCGGGCACCCGCGGCTGAGGATGCGGCATCAGCCGTTCCGCATCACTCCCGACGCGCGCGACCACTGGCTCCAGCACATGCGGGTCGCGGTCGACGAGCTCGAACTCGCGCCCGCTGACGAGACCCTGTTGTGGGACTACCTGGAGCGGGCCGCACACGCGATGGTGAACAGCATCGGCCAGTAGCGTCGTCAGCCGGGCGTGCGCACCAGAACATGACCGCGACGCGACGTGAGGCGGCGCCAGGATCCGCTCTCGAGCAGTGCCACGGGATCGTCCCCTCCGAGGAAACCGAGCGCGAAGAGTGCGAAGGCGGCACCGGCGGGCACGTCCTCGAGACCCTCCATCGGCCGCCCCCAGACCGTCGTCCGCACGCGCCCCACGATCTGCTCACCGGTCTCGGAACCCACTGCGGCGGCGATCTCGTCGATGCCCGCTCGGGCGACGGCCTCGAGGACGGCGGGGTCCACGGGCTCACGGCGCGTCCAGCCACCCCGCGGAGGCGAGATCCCCGCCCAGGCCCCGGCCGTCGCGTCATCGCCGTCGGGCAGGACGACCGGCTTGCCGTCGGCACCGCCCGGCTCCCACTGCAGGCGGGCGAGGCGGTCCGAGAGAGCGCGAATCGGGACGACCCGGTCGAACCCGGCGGCCTCCTCGAGCGCGAAGACCCGCAGCCCGAGGATCGTCGCCGAGCGGTCGAGCAGCCCCCTCGGCTGCAGCACGGCTGTGTAGGCCGCGAGCACGTGATCCTCGGCGAGGAGGCGGACGGCGCCGTCCTCGACCCGTGCCGATCGGCCGAGGAAGACGCGCAGATCCGAGAGGCTCGGCGGATCCGCCAGGGAGAAGGACGAACTCATCGCGTCGGTAAACTTACCCGGAGGCCGCCCGGCCCGCCGTCCGACACCCCGGAGGTACCGTGCCCGATCCCCTGTCCTCCTTCCTCGCCGCACTCGATCTGACCGACACCGGTGCACGCACCAGCGAGGACATCTCGACCGGCCCCTCCCAGTGGACGCCGGAGGGACGGGTCTTCGGCGGCCAGGTGCTCGCCCAGTCGCTCGTCGCAGCGGGGCGCACCGTCGAGGAGCGCCCGGTGCACTCGATGCACGGCTACTTCCTCCGCCCGGGCGACGTCAGCCTCCCGATCACCTTCTCCGTCGACCGGATCCACGACGGCCGATCCTTCTGCACCCGACGGACGCAGGCCTACCAGAACGGTCAGCCGATCCTGTCGATGATCGCGTCGTTCCAGACCGAGGACGAGGGGCTCGAGCACCAGGCACCGATGCCGGAGGGAGTTCCCGAGCCGGAGTCGCTGCCGAGCACTGCGGAGGTCCTCGCCGGCATCGACCACCCGGTGGGCAACTTCTGGGCGACGCAGCGGCCCTTCGACGTCCGCCACGTCGAGCAGCCCGTCTACCTCCGCGCCGATCCGCAGCGAGTCGCGCACCAGAGCATCTGGATGCGCTCGCTCGGAGCACTGCCGGACGATCCCCTGCTGCACCGCGCCGCCCTCGCGTATGCGAGTGACTACACGATCCTCGAGTCGACCCTCCGTCGCCACGGCATCGCCTGGACGACACCGGGCCTGCGAATGGCGAGCCTCGACCACGCGATGTGGTGGCACCGACCGGCACGGGTCGACGAGTGGCTCCTCTACGTCCAGGAGGCGCCGAGCGCGTCCGGCGGCCGCGGACTCTCGCTCGGCAGGATCTACGCACGGGACGGCCGGCTCGTGGCGAGCGTCGCCCAGGAGGGCATGGTGCGCGTCCCGGGACGCTGATCCCTCAGCTCCGCTTCGAGAAGGCGATCGTCTCCTCGACGTACGGGTCCCAGGCCTCACGGAGCGCGTCCGAGATGCGCTCCGGGCGCCCGGTCGCCGCCGTCACCATGACGAGTGTCGTCATCGCCCGGGTGTAGAGAACCCGAGGCGAGACGCCGTCCGGTGAGTACAGCTCATAGCAGACCTCGAGGCTCGCGCCGCCGATCCGCCCGATCCACAGCTCGACGTCGATCGGAGCCTTCATGTAGGGGATCGGTGCGACGTACTCGACCTCCTGTCGCGCGATCAGAGTGATGGTGGGCGCACCCGGCCTGGCGTCGAGCACCGCCGTCGCCTGCCCGCCCTCGCCCGGCGAATCGGGCCGCCAGAACGCCTGGATCCGCGCTTCCTCGAGCAGGTGCAGCATCTCGGCGTTGTTGACGTGCGCGTAGGCGTCGAAGTCCGACCAGCGGAGCGGAATGGCGACGTGCAGGCGCATCAGTCGCGGGTGAGCTTGCGGTAGGCCGAGCGGTGCGGCTTCGCGGCGTCGGGGCCCAGGCGCTCGATCTTGTTCTCCTCGTAGGCCTCGAAGTTGCCCTCGAACCAGTACCAGTTCGCGGGGTCCTCCTCCGTGCCCTCGTAGGCGAGGATGTGCGTCGCGATCCGATCGAGGAACCACCGGTCGTGGGTGATCACCACGGCGCAGCCGGGGAACTCGAGCAGCGCGTTCTCGAGGCTGCCGAGGGTCTCGACGTCGAGGTCGTTGGTCGGCTCGTCGAGCAGGAGGAGGTTGCCGCCCTGCTTGAGCGTCAGGGCGAGGTTGAGGCGGTTGCGCTCTCCACCGGAGAGCACGCCCGCCTTCTTCTGCTGGTCGGGCCCCTTGAAGCCGAACTGCGAGACGTAGGCGCGCGAGGGGATCTCCGTCTTGCCGACCGTGATGTAGTCGTGGCCGTCAGAGACGACCTCCCAGAGGTTCTTGCTCGGATCGATGCCGCCGCGGCTCTGGTCGACGTACGAGATGTCGACCGTCTCGCCGATCTTGAGGTCGCCGGAGTCGAGGGGCTCGAACCCGACGATCGTCTTGAACAGCGTGGTCTTGCCGACTCCGTTGGGGCCGATGACGCCGACGATGCCGTTGCGGGGCAGGGTGAAGCTGAGGTCCTCGATGAGGACCCGCTCGCCGAATTGCTTGTGCAGTTTCTTCGCATCGATCACCTGGGCGCCCAGTCGAGGGCCGACCGGGATCACGATCTCCTCGAAGTCGAGGACACGCGTCTTCTCGGCCTCGGCCGCCATCTCCTCGTAGCGGGCAAGGCGGGCCTTCGACTTGGCCTGACGGCCCTTCGCATTGCTGCGGACCCAGTCGAGCTCTGTGCTGAGGCGCTTGGCGAGCTTCGCGTCCTTCTTGCCCTGCACCTCGAGACGCGCCTGCTTCTTCTCGAGGTAGGTGGAGTAGTTGCCCTCGTAGGGGTAGAGGTGACCGCGATCGACCTCGGCGATCCATTCCGCGACATTGTCGAGGAAGTACCGGTCGTGGGTGACGGCGAGCACGGCGCCGGGGTACTTCGAGAGGAACTGCTCGAGCCAGAGCACGCTCTCGGCATCGAGGTGGTTCGTGGGCTCGTCGAGCAGCAGCAGATCGGGCTTCTGGAGCAGCAGCTTCGTCAGCGCCACTCGGCGCTTCTCGCCTCCGGAGAGGTTCGTGACGAGGGAGTCCCCCGGCGGGGTCCGTAGCGCGTCCATGGCCTGCTCGAGCTGGGAGTCGAGGTCCCACGCGTCCGCGGCGTCGATGGCCTCCTGGAGGGTTCCCATCTCGGCGAGCAGGCTGTCGAAGTCCGCATCCGGATCCGCCATCGCCAGGGAGATCTCGTTGAAGCGATCGATCTTGGCCTTGATCTCGCCGACGCCCTCCTGCACGTTCTCGAGTACAGTCTTCGTTTCGTCGAGCTCGGGCTCCTGCATCAGGATGCCGACGGAGTAGCCCGGGCTGAGCCGCGCCTCTCCGTTGCTGGGGGTGTCGAGCCCCGCCATGATCTTGAGGATCGTCGACTTGCCGGCGCCGTTGGGGCCGACCACGCCGATCTTCGCGCCCGGCAGGAACGACATGGTGACGTCGTCCAGGATCAGCTTGTCGCCGACCGCTTTCCGAGCGCGCACCATCGAGTAAATGTATTCAGCCACACCAAATCCTCACGTTCCGAAGGTCTGCGCGGAGTCGCGACGCCCGCTCGCCGCACGCTCCGCGCCACAGGGCTGTCGGAGTCTGGGGCGGGGAAGCAACGCCGGCCTGGCCCCGACGCGGTACGCGGGGCGCGTGACCGTCCGCACGTATCGAGGATAACGGGAAGTCGGTGTCGTGCGTCGGCCGCGCGGGCCGCCTCCGCCCACCCCTCCGGCGCAGGTCGGCTGGGCGGGCGGAGGCCCGTCATCGACAGGAGGAGCGTCTCAGCCGCAGGGCGTCAAAGCCGCGACGGAGTCGGACAGTGTCGCAGCGCTGCCGAGCAGGATGACCTCGGTGGCGCCGGACGAGGTGATGTCGGCCAGCACAGCACGGGGCACGCAGGTCGGCTGGACAGCGAAGAGCGGGCTGCTCGTGTATCCGGCCGCCGCTGCTCCGGCGAGGGCGTCGGGGAACTTCTCGCCGGTGGCGAGGTAGACCGTCTTCGCCGAGGTGAAAGCCGCCCTGTTCAGCTTCTCGGAGGTGTCGTACCGGTCGATTCCGCCGATGCGCGTGATCGTCGGCACCGGCAGCGAGCTCTCGATGCCCGCGCTCACCGAGAGCTCGGAGCCCGCGATGGTGAGGGTCATCACCCCCAGACCGCTGACGATCCCGCGGGTGACTGGGTCGGCAGCGCTCAGAGTCCCGTTGACGAGGACGACCGGGGAGTCGACCGAGCCCGCCGCCGCGCTGGCGCTCAGAGCATCCGGGAACTTCTCGCCCGTCGCGAGCCAGGCCCTCGACGATCCGCCGGAGAACGCGTACTGCATGATCAGCTTCGACGTGTCGTACCGGTCGACGCCGCCCAGGCGCCTGATGTCACGGTTCTTCGCATAGCCCGCGAGCTCCGCGTAGACCTGGTTGCCGACGCTGAGTTCGGATCCGACGACGACGATCTTCGCGGGCTTCAGGCGGATGAGCTCATCCCGCACCACCTGGCTCATCGATCCGCGATCGACGAGCAGCAGCGGCCCGCCCTGCTTCGCGGCGGCGGGACCTGCGCTGAGCGCGTCGGGAAAGTTCTCGCCCGTGGCGATGTAGACGACGGGGACGTTCGACCCGAAGGTGCGCTTCGAGACGGCGACCGCAGTGCCCTGGCGGTCGGTCCCGGCGATGCGCGAGACGGTCGGCTTGCCGGGCACGGGCGTCGCGGTAGGCGTCGGCGTGGGCGTGGCAGTCGGCGTAGGCGTGGCGGTCGGCGTGGGCGTAGCAGTCGGCGTGGGCGGAGTCGTGGGCGGTGTGGTCGGACCCGCTCCCGTCACGCGGACGGCCGTATCGACGTTCACGGTGGCGCCTGCGGGCTGCGTGCCGCCCCGGCTCACGCCGGACACCTGCACTGCACTGCCCGTCCTGCCGGCGAAAGCGCTGTAGGCCTCGGCGGGTATGGTCACCGCGATCGAGGACTTGTCACTGTCGACGACGGCCTGCGCCGGCACCCGCTCCGACCTGCTGGGACCGACGTTCGCGCTGATGCCCTGCAGATCGAAGAAGCCGGGCACGCTGGTCTCGAGGACGACGACGTCGCTGCCCGCGATGTCGGTCGCAGAGGCGTTGCCGCCCCAGAACGATCCGCCCCGCTGGAGAGATGCGGCGTCGGCCGACAGGTCGACGCGTCCGAGCGTGCCCCCTGTGCCAGGTCCGATGGTCAGGATCGCGGTGGTGAACAGGTCGTACCCGATGTCGAACGGCTGGCCCAGCGGCAGCGTGACGGAGCTGAGCGGCTCCTTCTGCGCGCTGATCCGCAGTGGGACGGTCCCGCCTCCGAAGGAGGAGAGCGTGCGGTTCATCGAAATGCGGAACGTCCGACTGCCGCCGGTCAGGGTGCTCGTGCCTGTCAGGGCACTGCCCCCGAGCGCCCACTGGACCTGGGAGAAGTCCGGGTAGGGCGTGCTCGGTCGCGCCGACGAGGAGAGGGTGACCTCGAGCTCGGTCGCGTTGCCCGCGACCGGGGCGACCTGCGCGGCCGCGTAGTCCTCGGTGATGGACCAGTCGTACGGCGAACCCGCCACGAAGACGGAGCGGGTGACCGCGGAGGCCGTCCCTGCTCCGCTGGTCACGCCCGCGGCGACGAGAGCGGCGACGCCTGCCGCCGCTATCGCCGTGCGCAGCCATCTCGCTCGGGGCGTCCGGTGCGATCGGTCAGCGGTCATACGGTGGCTCCCCCGTCGTCGTGGTGCACCGACGTCAGCCGTCGGAGCGTCGATCTCGCGAAGCGCCGCACAGGAGCTCGCCACTGATCAGACATCGAATCCTATCCGGCACTGCAATTCCCCGCATCGCACGGCGGAGATCGACGGGTGAAGAGGTTCGGAGAATTCTTCGGAACACTCCTCTTCGCTGGAGAGATCATTCGGCGACTCGACGGAGAGCCGGTGAGCGGTTCTCCGACTTCCCAGTGAACATCATCGAGCGCGCTGATGATCGGGATGCTTCCGACTATCGCGCGAGAAGACCCCGCCGACCCGCGGAGCGTCCGCATCTCCGGCCCTCGAGATCGCTCGACCGGCCGCGGATCACTGCGGATCAGCCGTCGACAGGAACAGTGCGTCCGATCAGGCAGGCACCCGTCGCGATCGGCGCCGCGACGACCGCACGCACGCCGCCGCTGCGCGGACCGTACTGACCGACCAGGCAGGAGTCGCCGAGCTTCACCGCAACCTGGACCGAATCGGCGTCCAGGCCTACGGAGGTCTCATCGGCCGTCCTTTGCATCGAGTCGCGGGGGAAGCCCGCCGCGACGAGTGCGTCGACGACCGCAGAGCCCGCCACCTGCGGATCCGCTTCGGCGACATCGCGCAGTGTCCGATCGAAGACCGGGAGGTTCTGCTCGGCGGTGCCGCCCGCGAGGTAGGCGACCGGTGCGGGGGCCGCACTCGAGGCCTCCGCGGAGCTGGGGGTGGTGAGAGGCTCCGTCACATCCGACTCCGTGCAGCCGACGAGGACGAGGGTCAGGGCGCCGATCGCGAGTACGAGCCGGAGCCGTTGCGTCTGTGTCCTCACCCGGTTCCTCCTGACAGGAGCGGACCTCGCTCCGACCCCTCAGAACGGGGTGTCACCGGATTCTAGCGAGGGCGTCGCACCGCCCTCCTCCACGCCGGCCGCCGTCGGCGCACTCTCGGGGGCAGCGCCCCAGTCCTTCGGTGCCTCGTGACCATTCGGCTGGTCCTCACTCCACCCGGGCGTCGTGGCGGAGGCGTGAGGAGCGGATGCGCGCGCGATGGTCTTCGTGTAGCGCGTCGTTCCCCAGGCGAGATCGTGGCCGATGCCCTCGGCGGTGACCACGACGTCGGTGCCCGTCCTGCCTCCAGAGTCCCACGCCTTCACCGCGAGACGCCCGGTGACGACCACCCGGTCGCCTCGCGCGAGCGAGGCCAGGGCGTTTCCGGCCAGGCCGTTGAAGGCGGTGATGGTGTACCAGTTCGTCGAGCCGTCCACCCAGCGCTGCTCGGCGCGGTCGTAACGCCTCTGCGCGGAGGCGAGGCGGAAACTGGTCATCGCGGCACCGCTCGTCGTGTCGATGCTCCGTGGCTCCGTGCCGATGACTCCGATGACGGTCAGCGTGTCGGTCATGGTGGTGTCCTCTCGTTCTGGGCACCCGCCGCTGATGCGCCGGGTGCGACGCCCGAGTGGAGGGGGCTGGTACCACTCGGGCGCCGCAGGAACAGTGTCATGACGAAGGGCCCGCCTCCGGGGTGGAGAAGGGCCCTTCTGGGGAGGGATCGCAGATATCGGCCCCTGTGGAGGAGGCCTATGAAGCCCTGATGTACGTCGAGTAGGACTTCCGGATCTTGTTCACCTTGGGCAGAGCGACAGCGAGGCAGTACCCCTGACCGGGGTTCTTCGCGAAGAAGTCCTGGTGGTAGTCCTCCGCCGGGTAGTACACGCCGAGCGGGGATATCTCCGTGACGATCTGGCCGTCCCACCACTCCGATGCGCGATCTCGGGCGGCCTCGAACAGCTCCTTCTCTTCGTCGGTCGAGTAGAACATCGCCGAACGGTACTGCGTGCCGACATCGTTGCCCTGCCGGTTGAGCTGCCGCGGGTCGTGGAGGGTGAAGAAGACGTCGAGGATGACCTGCTCGGGGATGACATCGGGATCGAAGGTGACCGCGACGGCCTCGGCGTGCCCGGTGCGTCCGGAGCAGACGTCCTCGTAGTCGGGCTCGGTCGTGCGTCCGCCGGTGTAGCCGGAGACGACCTCGGTCACGCCGTCGAGGACGCGGTACACGGCGTCCAGACACCAGAAGCATCCTCCGGCGAGTACGAATGTGCGCATTGCGTGGTCACTCACTTCCTGTCGCGTCGACGCGGCCGGGGCGCCGGGCACGTCCTTGAATCAAACACCCTCGGGAGCCGCCGCATTCCGCGCGCGGCTCCGACTCGATTAGAGTCACGGCGTGAGCTACGCCGCCGCCCCCACCCGCTACGACCGCATGGACTACCGACGCACCGGACGGAGTGGCCTGCAGTTGCCCGCCCTCTCCCTCGGGCTCTGGCACAATTTCGGATCCGACCGCTCGCTCGACACGCAGCGTGCCATCCTCCGCCGCGCCTTCGACCTGGGGATCACCCACTTCGACCTCGCCAACAACTACGGCCCCCCCTACGGCGCCGCCGAGACGGCGTTCGGCCGGATCCTCGCCGAGGACCTTCGGCCGTACCGCGACGAGATCGTTCTCTCCTCGAAGGCCGGCTACGACATGTGGCCCGGTCCGTACGGAGACGGCGGCTCGCGGAAGTACCTGCTCTCGTCGCTCGATCAGAGCCTCCAGCGGCTCGGCGTCGACTACGTCGACGTGTTCTACTCGCATCGACCCGATCCCCAGACACCCGTCGAGGAGACGATGGGCGCACTCGCCACGGCGGTCCAGCAGGGTAAGGCCCTCTACGTCGGCGTCTCGAACTATTCTCCCGAGCAGACCCGTGCGGCGGAGGCGGCGCTCGCCGCTGCCGGTGTCCCCCTCCTTCTGCACCAGCCGCGCTACTCGCTCTTCGACCGCGGACCCGAGGACGGCCTCTTCTCCGTGCTCGACGAGCTCGGCACCGGCTGCATCGTGTTCTCGCCCCTCGCTCAGGGCCTGCTGACCGATCGTTATCTCGACGGATCCGTGCCGGAGGGGTCGCGCGCGGCGACCTCACGCTTCCTCTCCTCGGAGCGGATCGACGAGGACTACCTCACCCGCGCTCGCGGCTTGAATGCCCTCGCCCGGCAACGCGGGCAATCCCTTGCACAGCTCGCGCTCAGCTGGGTGCTGCGGGTCCCGACAGTGACGAGCGCGATCATCGGAGCCTCGAGTGTCGCGCAGCTCGAGCAGAACGTCGCCGCTCTCGACGCCGGACCACTCTCCGCTGACGAGATCGAAGCGATCGAGGAGTTCGCGGTGCACGGGACGACCCTCCGCTGATCGCCGGCGGGGATGTCGGAGGTCGGCCGTAGTCTGCGACAGCACTCGGCCGAGGGGTGCTCCGAGACTCGAGCAGGAGGAACCGATGTCCTTGTCCACGCTGCAGGCGACCCGCACACCGCCGACTCTCACCCGGGTCAACTCCCGTCTCTGGCGCGTCAGCACGGGTTCCGGAGCCGTCGTCGGCCACATCGAGCTGGTCGACGATCCGCAGGGCGAGCGCTACCGGGCCCGGCTGCTGCGCGCCGGAATGCCGGCGGGTGCCCAGCTCGGTGAGTTCTGGAACGTCAACGACGCCGTCGAGGTCTTCCGGGTCGCCTGAGCGCAGCGCGACCGTGCCCACCGGGGTGATGAGCGGGCGCGAGATCCCCCGTGGCCGTCCGGGCCCGCGCCGCAGGAGGTCGATCCCCCGCCAGGCGGCGTGCCGACGCCGTTGCGCAGGTCGCCGCGGCTAGCGTTCGCCTCATGCAGTGGAACGAGTTCTTGTCCTGGATCCGCACGAGCGACGGGCATCAGGCGATCTTCACCGCCGCGGTCATCCTGCTCGCGGTGGTGATCGGCGTCGTCGTCACCGCGTCGGTGTTCCGCGCGTCGATCGCACGGCTGATCCGCCAGCAGGACCACGAGCGCAAGAACGCGATCATCGCGACGCTGGTGGATGCAGCGGTCGACGCCTCCGCCTGGAACGTGCTGAGCCAGTCCGAGCGGGTGTTGAGCGATCGCGCCTCTGCTCAAGCGGAGACCCATCTCAGACTGCTGCCGGTCAAGGGCTCCGGCGTCGCCGCCAACTGGGCCGCGCACGAACTGGCCGAGCTGAAGCACACGTCGAGCACCGGCGGCTATCAGACGCAGGCGAGCGTGGGAGAGTTCCGCGACCGTCTCGTGCAGTGGCGGGACAGGCCCGGCCGTGCACGCAAGGCTTTTCTCGCCGACCTCGAGCGTTGGCGCTTCTCCGAGACCGGCCGCGACCACGAGGCCGAGGCCACCGACGCCGAGCAGCTCCTGATGCCGGACCGACCTGTCGCTGGCCAGCAGCCCCCGGCCGCCGTCGCGGACACGGCAGCCCCGGCCGCGTCGCCCGTCGTCGTCGGAGCCGCCCCGGCGCGACCGGACGAGTACCAGCGACCCACCCCGACCATCGTTCTTCCGCCGGCAGACGCCGACCCGTCGCAGGACGAGACCAGCCGGCTCCTCGCCGATGTCGACCGCCTGGAGGTGACGTCTCGGGAACGTCCCGTCGAGGAGCTCCCTCCCGTCGAGACCAACCGGACGGCTCCTGTCGAGGGCTCGCAGCAATCGTCGCCGGCGCCCGCCGAGACGCCCGAGCCGACGGAGCTACCCAGGACCAGGGGCCGAGCAGCCTTTCAGCGGACGAGGACGATGCGGTCGTCCGAGCCGACGAGGCGCGCTTCGCGAGGTCCAGCGCCGACGATGCTGGAAGGCCCTCGGTCGACGACGGCCGTCCCTCCGACTGAGCCGGTCTCTGCGACCGACCCGATCTGAGCGAGCTCCCGAACGGAGGATGCAGAGAGGGCCCCGACTGCTGACGCGGTCGGGGCCCTCTCTGTCGTGCGGGTGGTGCATCTCGTACGGTTCAGCTGTGTGCATCTCGTGCACGGGCAACTCGGCCGACCAGCACGGCGAGTGGCGCCGCGACGATCGTCCACGCGACGGCGATTCCACCGAGGATGGCGAGGAGCAGCATGGTCGTACCTCCGTTCGTTACGTCGTTGTAATTCCGGTCACCCCAAGACTAGGTGCCTGAACGACACTCAAACGCCATCGGGTGGGAAACACGCCGGTGTTGCCTCTGATTTACCGGTGTGTTAGTGGTGCACGACCCGCGATTCCTCATCCGAAGGGCAGGGCAGCGGAGGAACTCCCGTATCTGGACACGATGACCCGACAGTGCAGCCGGAGAGGGTCTGACCAAGAGGAGGCAAAGGTCATCGTGCAGCGCTCCCGATCGGGACCGGAGAAACGGGTCGGGAGGAATCGTGCGTACTCTGCCGGAGAGGGAGAAGAGCAAGGGCGAACAGCCTTCGCCAGCGTGGTGCCCCCGGCAGGAATCGAACCTGCGACCAAGAGATTAGAAGGCTCCTGCTCTATCCGCTGAGCTACGGGGGCGTGCGTCGATCAGGATACCGGGCGACGGGAGTGCGGCGTCCTCGTCGTGGGACGGTCAGGCGCCCCGCACCAGGCCGAGGACGCCCACCACCAGGGAGATCGCGGCCAGGGCGAGCGAGATCCCGATCAGGACGGTGTGAACCCGCAGGAAGGTCGTCGCGCGACCGTCCACACCGCGGGCGCGCGGGTCCCTGCGCACGCGGCGGAGGAACGGCGGCCAGACGACGGCGTTCCACACGGCGTTGACGATCAGGGTCCAGCAAACGAGCGTCATCACGAGGGTCCAGTGTAGGAGGCTCCACCGGCTCCGGACGCCGCTGTCCGTGCCCGCGGATAGACTGCCGCCATGAGTAGCGCCCCCGACCGTCTTGTCTGGATCGACTGCGAGATGACGGGGCTCGACCTCTCCGTCGACGAACTCGTCGAGATCGCCGTCATCGTCACCGACTTCGATCTCGAGCCCCTCGATGAAGGCCTCTCCATCGTGATCCGGCCCGACACGACCGCGCTCGAGAACATGGGCGATTTCGTGCGCAGCATGCACGAGACATCGGGTCTGCTCACTGAGATCCCCTCCGGCGTGAGTGTCGCCGAGGCGGAGTACGAAGTGCTCGAGTACGTGCTCAAGCACGTGCCCTCCGAACAGCACGCCCCCCTCGCCGGCAATTCGATCGGCACCGACCGGGCCTTCCTCGCGAAGTTCATGCCCCGGCTCGATTCCCACCTGCACTACCGCAACGTCGACGTCAGCACGATCAAGGAGCTGGCCCGCCGCTGGTTCCCGCGCATCTATTTCAACGCGCCGGCGAAGCACGGCGGTCACCGTGCCCTCGCGGACATCCTTGAGAGCATCCGTGAGCTCCGCTACTACCGTCGTGCCGTGTTCGTGGCGGAGCCAGGCCCGACGACAGCCGAGGTGCAGGCCGTCTCGGCCGCGGTGGTGGACGAGTTCGCTCCTCGGATGTAGTACTCTCGTACAGTTGCTTCGCGGGGTGCGCCTCGCGGAACGCACTCCTGGTGGGTATAGCTCAGTTGGCAGAGCGCCTGGTTGTGGTCTAGGAGGCCGCGGGTTCGAGCCCCGTTACTCACCCCAGTGGCTGTGTATGCAGCGGAAGAGGCCCGGAGTCGCAGACTCCGGGCCTCTTCGCATCCCGGCCCGGAAGCGCTCCCGTGCCATGCGCCGGATCTCCCGGAGAGAGGTGAAACCGATGCTCGACATCGATGAGGCCGCCTTCGAGGCGCTCGTCGTCGCCGAGCTCGACGCGCTGCCGGACGACATGGTCGACGGACTGGACAACCTCGTGTTCGTCGTCGAAGACCGGCCTGAAGACGGCTCGCTCGATCTGCTCGGCATTTACGACGGCGTCGCCCTGACCGAGCGCGAGCGCTACGGCTTCGGTGAGATGCCCGACCGGATCGTGCTGTTCCGCGAACCGCACCTCGCGGCGTGCGAGGACCTCGACGAACTCCGGGAGGAGATCCACGTGACGCTCGTGCACGAGATCGCACACTTCTACGGCATCGACGACGAGCGCCTGCACGAGCTCGGCTGGGCCTGACGCAGGCTCCCGTCGTCGCTCGTGTCGAGGACGATGTCGGCTCCCTCGCGGGGCTGCTCTCTGGCGCAGTAGTCGCGGAAGCTCCTGTCCCAGGCGTCCCAGTGCGGCGCGAACAGCTCGCCGTCCCGCGCGAGGGCACGCGCCCTCCGCAGCACGTCGTCCGCCTCGACCCAGACCACGAGGTCGGCGTGTCTGCGCGCCGCTTCTCCGGCGGCTCCGCAGCCTTCGAGCAGGAGGAGCGGGGCGCGGACCGTCCTGCGTCCGGCGGTCGTTCCGCTCGCCCAGTTCCAGGGTCGCCAGTGAGTCGGGAGTCGAAGAGCGTGCGGGCGGATCAGATCAGCGGCGGACGCCTGCACCGCGGCGTCGAGGCCGGTCCACCCAGGGTAGAGGTCGTCCATCTGCACGAGGTGGACGCTCGGCACCCGTGGCCGTGCGCGCAGCTCAGCCATGAGGCTCCGAGCGACGGTCGATTTACCGGATCCGCTCGGTCCGTCGATGAGCACCGTGCGCATCTTGCGCGCCACGATCAGCCGGGCGAGCCCGCGCACCACAGGCAGCGACACCTTCTGCTGTCCGCGCGGCCGCTCTGCACGATCAACCATGCAGGACGAAGCTCCACGACCCGGTGATGACGGCCGCAGCGACCGACGCCGCAGCGATCCCGACGCCACCGCCGATGAGCAGCACATCACCGGCGGAGAGTCGGGACCGGCGCGCCCACGTCCTCGGCAGACCGGACCCGAAGCCCTTCGCCTCCATCGCCGTCGCCAGACGCTCCCGCGGCGGATCGCCAGCACGAGGAGCGAGAAGGTGCGAGAACCGAGACTCCGCAGCGCCCGCACCGGGCCCCGGCCGTCGGCGACGCCCCGCGCACGACGGGCCATCGAGAGAGCCCGCCAGTCGTCGACGAGAAGACCTACGAGCCGCATCCCCGCGAGCGCCCCGAGGACGAAGCGGGCCGGGAGGCGCAAGATCTGCGCGAGACCGTCGGCCAGGTCGGTCGGGTCGGTGGTGGCGATCAGGACGACGCTCGGCAGCCCGATCGCGAGGACCCTCAGGGCGATCGCCGTTCCGAGCGCGACGGAGCCCTCGGTGACGGAGACGAACAGGAACTCGCCGTACAGCCCCCCGCTGTCGCGGCCGTAGAGAACGGTGGACACGCCCGCCAGCGGCGCGGCGATCCAGACCGGCGCGGTCCTCCGGAGAAGCTCTCTCGCGCGCAGCCCAGCGAAGGGCAGCACCAGAAGTTCCAGAAGCAGCGCTGTCGCCGCCGAGACGGCGTCGACTGTCAGGACGAGGACGAGTGCGATGACGAGGCTCGCGAGGAGCTTCGCCACCGGGTTCGCACGGGCGATGCGCCCGCGTGCGGGCACGGAGTCGAGCAGCGTCATCCCGGTACCGCTTCCCGCGCACCGAGGGACACGACAGCGTCGGCGAGCGCGGTGACCAGCGCCTCGTCGTGCGTGACTGCCAGCACAGCCTGCCCGTCCGCGCGCAGCTCGGCGAGGAGGTCGACGACGACCTCCCAGGTCAGTCGGTCCTGCCCGAATGTGGGCTCGTCGAGGATCACCACCGGCGGCCTGCGGGTCAGGGCAGAGGCGACCGCGAGGCGACGCTTCTCGCCGCCGGAGAGAGTGAACGGATTCGCGTCGGCCAGGTGGGCGAGGCCCAGGCGCTCGAGCAGGTCCTCCGCCCGTCGCCGCTCCGCTGCGTCGCGTGCCCCCAGCGCGAGCTCGGCCCGGACCCTCGCGGTGAGGAATTGGTGCTCCGGCTCCTGGAACACCATCGCCACACGCTCGGCGAGCTGTCGGGAGCTCCACCGGTGCGGATGCGCGCCGGCACCGGAGCGCACCGAGGCGGAGGCGACGACCTCCCCCGCTGCCGGAGCGAGCAGGCCGGCGAGGGTCAGTGCGAGAGTCGACTTGCCGGCGCCGTTGGGCCCCAGCACCGCGGTCACGCGGGCTGAGTCGAGGTCCATCTCGAGCCCGGAGGCGAGGGGCGTCGGTCGCACGCGCCCGAAGACCGGCCTGGCGATCGCGAGATCCCGAGTGCTCAGCGCCGCGGGCGAGGGCAGAGTGCTCGAGGAGGGACGCTGTGGAGCCTCCCCCGGCAGCCAGACGCCCGCCGTTCGCAGTACGGAGCGGGCGTCCTCGAGCACGACAGCAGGATCGCCGTCGGCGACGACCGCGCCGTCCCGCCCGAGCACGACGATCCGATCGACGAGATCGACCCAGACGTCGACCCGGTGCTCCACGACGATCAGCGTCGAGCCGGTGCGCTCGGTGGTGCGCTCGACGGCGGCGCGCACCTCCTGCACACCGACCGGATCGAGATTGGCCGTGGGCTCGTCGAGCAACAGCAGACGGGGGCGCATCGCGAGCACGCCGGCGAGCGCGAGCCGTTGCTTCTGGCCGCCGGAGAGAGCAGAGGTCGACCGCCCGAGCGGCACATCGAGTCCGACGTCCTCGAGCGCGTTCCGAACGCGCGCCGGGATCTCGCCGGGAGCGACGCCGAAGTTCTCGCAGGCGAAGGCGACGTCGTCGCCGACACGCGCGAGGACGGCCTGCGTGTCGGGGTCCTGGAGGACGAGGCCGGCGACTCCGCGGCGGGTGAGCGGCGCGCCGCCGTCGAGCTCGAGCTCGCCCGCGGCAGCGCCGTCCTCCACACTGCCGAGCACACCGGCGAGGGCGTGCAGCAGGGTGCTCTTACCCGCCCCGGACGGACCGAGCAGGAGAACCCGCTCACCCGGCTGGAGGTCCAGGTCGAGCCCCGAGACGGCCGCACGGGCGCGACCGGAGTGCCGCCAGCTCCAGCCCCGTGCCCTGACCGTGGCGCCGCTCATCGGACGCCCGGGCCCGCTCCCTCGATCACCCGGCCCTCTCGGCCCGACGCGAAGCGGTCGAGCGCCCCGGAGGCGGCCAGCCCTCGCACCGCCAGCCACGGGAGCAGACCCGCCAGGACCGCTCCGGACACGATCGACGACAGCACGTAGACCGTGCGGAACAGATCGTCGTTCGCGGGGTAGTAGAACAGCAGGTCGTTGATTGCGAGGGCGAGCCCGGCACCGCCTCCGGCGAGGATCGCGACCAGGGGTCGGCCGCTGCGATAGAGGAAGAGCGCGAGCACGATCTCGGCCCCGAGCCCCTGAACGAGGCCGGAGAGCAGGACCAGGAAGCCCCACTGGGTGCCGATCAGCGCCGACACGGCCGCAGCGACCAGCTCGGTGTAGACGGCCGCTCCAGGCTTGCGGATGATGAGGCCGCCGAGGACGCCGGCGAAGAGCCAGCCGCCGCCGAGAAGTCCGCCGAGCCCCGGAAGGAACTCGAAGGCGAGGCCGAGCACGTTGGTCGCCAGGCCCCACGCCCAGAAGACGATGCCGCTCGCGACAGCGACGACGCTCGCCACCACGATGTCGACGACGCGCCAGCGCAGATCGCGGCGGGCCGGAGTGGAGGAGGTCGGCGCGGATGGACTCTGCGCCCGCGGGTTCTGCCCCTGCGTGGTGTTCTGCCCTGTGTGTTGTTCTGCACTGACGTGCCCTTTCGTGGAAGCGAATGGAGGGCACGGGTTGGAAAGAGGAGATCGAAACGTTCCTTCGCTGGCATGACCCAGATCAGGTTCGACGGTCGAAGGCTGCTGCCTTCCTCTCAGTCCGGTGCACCGGACTCCCGTGTTCGTCGGCAATCATAGACGTCATGTCGTGGTCGGTGGTCGTCGTCCTGGTCGTGCTGCTCCTCGTGCTGCTGCAGGTCCTTCTCTGGCAGCGCCGGTGGCGGATCCGCCGAGAGTTGCTGACCTACGGCACCCGGGTGCCGGCCCGCGTCGTCGGGCACGACCCCACGCGCGGTGACCGCGCTGCCGCACAGGACCTGGGCCGCCTCCTGGTCGTCTACCGCACGACCGAGGGCGAGGAGAAGCGAGCGCTGAAGGTGCCGCAACGCCGGGGTGACGCGTGGATGGCCGGCGAGCCCGCCTCCGTCATCTACGACCCGCGGCGCCCGAACGACGCCGAGCGGCTGATCGTCGGCTTCGGCCGGACGAAGAAGAAGTGGTTCGTCGCGCGCCAGCAGCGCGCCAGCTGAGGGCTGCCTTCCGACTCGGTCGTGCCGCGGACCACGCCGAACGGGAATGCCTACTTCTTGAGGGCGCGGATCACGCGCGCGAGAGCCTTCCCGCTCACCCACACGAGAGGGATGCCGACAGCGAGGACGGAGATGACGTTCGGCTGGAAGCGCAGGCCGAGATCGTCCTTGATGTAGGCGCCGATGGGGATGACCGTAGCGCCGCCGCCACCGCCGCCACCCTCCTGGCCGTCCTCGGAACCGCTGCCGCCACCGAACCCGAACCAGCGCAGGGCCACCGGGACGAGAGAGACTCCGTCGACGGTGACCGGCTCACCGTAGATCGCCGCGGTACCCGCGGTGGTGACGGTGTCGGCCAGGGAGACTGCGATGTTGGGCATGCTGCGACCGTACTCCGCGGGTCTCCGCGGCGACAAGCGGCAGGCCGGGGCGCACAGGACTCGCGCATGTCCTCCCGGCATCGGGCAGTCATAATCGTCGGATGCCCTCCTCCCGCCGCCGCCCCGCGCGGTCGGCCGTCGTGGCGGTCGCGAGCCTCATCTTCGCTGCATTCCTGGCGTTCCACCGGGTCCTGCCCGACCCGATCGGCTGGCTGTCGGTGCTCGAGGTCGGGATCCCGTGGACGGGGCTGATCGTCCTCGCGCTGATCGCGGCCGTGGTCCCGCTCCGTTCGCGGAGGGCGGCGGCCGCGGTCACGGTGCTCGCGATGGTCTACGGGGTCCTGGTGCTGCCGGTCGCTCTGCCGGCGCCCGCTGTCCGCTCCGGCTCCTTCACCGTGGTCAGCCAGAACGTCGAGACTAGCGAGGACGCGGGGGGTGTCGCCGCTGCACTCGCGGCTGGGCGGCCGGACGTGATCGCACTGCAGGAGCTGGACAGCCCGGCCGAGCGCGCCGTGGACGCCGAGCTCGCCGAGGAGTATCCGTACTCGTTCGTCTCGAGCACGGTCGGCGTCTGGAGTCGCACCGAGCTCGCCGACGAGGAGCCGCTCGACCTCGGGCTCGGCTGGGAGCGCGCACTCGCCGTCGATGTGGGGACCCCGATCGGCAGGACCCGTCTGTTCGTCGTCCACCTCGCGTCTTTCCGCCCCGGCGACCACCAGGAGCGGGACACGATGCTCACGAACCTCGCTTCGGCGCTGCGCGAGGACGAGTCCGCGCGCACCCTCGTGATCGGCGACTTCAACACGCCGACCGACGATCATCTGCTGGCGCCGGTTCTCGCGGAGGCCGGGCTCGTGCGCACCGGCGGGTTCGGCTTTCCGGCGACCTGGCCGGCGCTCCTGCCCGTCGTCTCGCTCGACCATGCGCTGGCCGACGGCGTGCCCGCCGCGACCCTCAAGGTCCTGCCGCCGAACGGCTCAGACCACCGGCCCGTCAGTCTGACGATCGGCTCCGCGTAGCGAGCGTGTCGCTGAGGTCGATCCCCTTGGCCGACTCGGGCGCCGAGCGCGAGAGAAGGGAAGCGGGCCGCACGGCTCCGGAGCCGAAACGGGCGGAGACGCCGTCAACGGCGAGCTCCGCATCACGCCAGTCGTCGGAGTCGCTCCAGAGCGAGAACGCGACATCGTCGCCCTCGACCAGCTGCTCGCCGCGCACGCCGATGAGGCGGACCGGTCGACGGAGCGGATTCGCTGCCTCGAGGAGCGCGGAGGACGCCTCGTAGAGCACGCGGGCGACGTCGGTCGCTTCGGTCAACGTGCGCGAGCGCGTCACGGTGCTGAAGTCTCCGAAGCGGACCTTCACGGCGACCGTCCGGCAACGCACGCCCGACCGGCGCATCCGCACGGCGACCTTGTCGCAGAGGCGGAGCATTTCGCGGCGGACGAGCTCGTCATCGGCGACATCGTCGGCAAAGGTGATCTCGTGGCCGGCGCTCTTCTCGATCTGGCGGGTGTCGACCGGCCTCGGGTCCACTCCGTTGGCGAGGGCGTGGAGGCGGCGGCCCGTCGCCTCGCCGAGCGCCGCAACGAGGGACGCCAACGGAGTCGTCGACACGTCGCCCACTGTCCGAAGCCCGCGGCGCATCAGGGCCTCCTCAGTGCTCGCTCCGACGCCCCACAGAGCGCTCACGGGCAACGGATCGAGGAAGTCGCGCACGCCGTCCGAGGGGACGACGAGCAGCCCGTCGGGCTTGGATCGGCTAGAGGCGAGCTTCGCGACGAACTTGGTGCTCGCTATGCCGACGGAGCAGGTCAGACCCAGCTCGGCGTGCACCCGACGCCTGATCTCGGTGCCGATCGCGA
Organism: Rathayibacter tanaceti; assembly: GCF_001634385.1. Classification (GTDB taxonomy): domain Bacteria; phylum Actinomycetota; class Actinomycetes; order Actinomycetales; family Microbacteriaceae; genus Rathayibacter; species Rathayibacter tanaceti. The sequence goes on from NZ_LIIN01000003.1 coordinate 54,289, forward strand.
ACGGCGAGCCCGAGAGGCGCCGTGCTCCGGCGACGTCGAGGAACGCCTCGTCGATGCTGAGCCGCTCGACCAGCGGCGTGAAGGAGTCGAAGATCGCCATGACCCGGCGCGAGGCGTCACGGTATCGCTCCATGTGCGGCTCGAGCACCACCGCCTGCGGACAGCGCCGCAGAGCGACCGCCATCGGCATCGCCGAGTTGACCCCGTACCGCCGGGCCTCGTACGTGGCCGCGGTGACGACCGAGCGGGCCCCGACGTGGCCGACGATGACCGGCCGTCCCCGCAGATCCGGCCGCTCGAGCAGCTCGACGGAGGCGAAGAACGCATCCATGTCGATGTGCAGGATGCTGGCGCGGGGGTCGTCGAGCGCTTCGGCGGTGATCCGCCGCCCTGTCCCGTCCTGCTTGCTCACGCTGTGCCGTCCTGCTCGCTCACGCCGTGCCGTCCATCCGGTTCCCATGCTCGCACGCACCTCAGACATCGGTGCCGTGGGGAATGGCCGCCGCCTGGTCGCGGTTGACCCGAGCATCCACGACGCTCCGGAGAGACACATGACGCACGAGCAGCCCGACTCCCCCACCGCCACCGAGATGAGCCGCTGGCTCGCCCTGCAGGACCGCGCCCACAGCGCCTTCGAGCTCCGGCTCGTCGCTGTCGAGGACTGGACCGCCCCCACGCCGGACACCGAGTGGGACGTGCGCGCCCTCGTACTGCACGTCGTCCGCGAGCAACAGCGGGCGCACACCCTCCTGTCGGGGGGCGACGAGTCGCCGATCCGGCTCGAGCCGGTCGCCGCTGATCTGCGCGGCGAATGGCGACGCGTCACAGACCGTCTGAGTTCGACCGCGCGCGCCGTCGATCCCGCGTCCGCGGTCCGCCTCGGCCGCGACACCGTGAGCGCTCTGGAGCTGCTGCAGGAGCAGGTGGCTGATGTGACCGTGCACGCGTGGGACCTCGCCCGCGCCACCGGAAGCGATGAGCGCCTCGACGACGACCTCGTCGCCGCCGTGTGGGAACTGTTCGCCCCGCAGGAGGACACACTGCGCGCCAGCGGACTCTACGCCGCTCCGGTCCCGGTGGACGAGACCGCCCCCCTCCAGAGCCGCCTGCTCGCGATCACGGGGCGCGACGACCGGCTGGCCGCCTGAACGCTGTCAAGGCCTGGGCCGCTCAGGTGGCCGAGGCAGGATGGGAGGACCACTGACCAGGGGCGACCCGCCCCGACGAGGAGAGGAACATCCATGACACGCATCGCCGTCATCGGAGCCCACGGCAAGGTCGGCCAGCAGATCCTGCACCTGCTGTACGACGCCGGCCACGAGTCGGTCGGAGTGATCCGCAACCCCGAGCACGCGGAAGACATCGTCCGCCTGGGCAGCGAACCGCTGGTGCACGACCTGGAGGACACGACTCCCGAGGCGTTCGCGGAGGCCCTCGGCCACGTCGACGGCATGGTCTTCACGGCGGGCGCCGGTCCGGATTCGGGCCCGGACCGCAAGAGGACCGTCGACCTGGGGGCGTCGGTTCTCAGCCAGAGGGCCGCCGCGCTCTCCGGTGTGCAGCACTTCGTGCAGATCAGTGCGATCGGCGTCGACGAGCCGCTTCCGGATGACACCGAAGCGGGTTGGAAGGCGTACGTCGAAGCGAAGCGGGACGCGGACGCGGCGCTGCGCGACTCCGGACTGGCCTACACGATCCTCCGCCCGGGCGGCCTGACCAACGACGAGGGCATCGGCAGGATCACTCTGGGAACCGCCGTCGAGAAGGGCAGCATCCCGCGCGCGGACGTCGCGGCCACTGTCCTCGCGGTGCTCGCACAGCCCACCTCGATCGGGAAGTCCTGGGAACTCGTCTCGGGGAGCACGCCCATCGACGACGCTGTCGCGCAGGGGGCCTGAGCAGCGCGCGCCTCCTAGAGTGGGGCGGGTGAGCACCCACCCGCCCCGCCCCTGGATCCGCAGCTACGCACCCGGCGTGCCGACGGAGCTGGAACTGCCCTCCGGCTCGCTCGTCGACATCGTCACCGAGTCGGCGCAGCGGTATCCGCACCACGTTGCACTCGAGTTCTTCGGCCGGTCGACCAGCTACTCGCAGCTCGCCGACGAGGTGGAGCGGGCGGCGGAGGGCCTGCGTCACCTCGGTGTCCGGGCCGGGGATCCGGTCGCGCTGGTTCTGCCCAACTGCCCGCAGCACGTCGTCGCCTTCTATGCGGTGCTCCGGCTGGGCGCTGTGGTGGTCGAGCACAACCCGCTCTACACGCCGCGGGAGCTGCGCCACCAGTTCGAGGATCACGGCGCCCGCGTCGTGATCGCGTGGAGCCGCGTCGTCCCGCTCGTCCAGGACCTCCCGGCGGATCTCGGGGTCGGGACCGTGATCACGGTCGACCTCACCCGGGCCATGCCCGCGCCGATGCGCGCCGCGCTGCGCCTTCCGCTCAGAACGGCACGGGAGTCGCGCGCCGCACTGACCGGTCCGGTGCGCGGCGCTGTCGACTGGGAGTCGCTTCTCGACCGTCGGATCGACCCGGCGCATCCGCGCCCCACCGCCACCGACCTCGCCGTCATCCAGTACACGAGCGGCACAACCGGCACGCCCAAGGGCGCCGAGCTGACCCACGCGAACCTGACGGCGAACGCCGCGCAGTCGCGGGCCTGGGTGCCCCAGGTGCGTCGCGGCGACTGCGTCGTGTACGCCGTCCTGCCGATGTTCCACGCCTACGGGCTCACGCTCTGCCTGACCTTCGCCATGAGCATGGGAGCGCGCCTCGTCCTGTTCCCGAAGTTCGATCCGGACCTCGTGCTCAAGGTGGTGCGGAAGCATCCCGCGACGTTCCTGCCCGCGGTACCACCGATCGCCGAGCGCCTCGCGCGCCGGGCGGAGGAGCGCGGCGTCTCGCTTCAGGGCATCGAGATCGCCATCTCGGGAGCGATGCCGCTCGAGCCGGCGCTGGTCGAATCGTTCGAGGCGCTGACGGGCGGCACTCTCGTGGAGGGCTACGGGCTCTCGGAGACGTCGCCCGTGCTGATGGCGAATCCCGTCGGCCCCTCTCGCCGGGCGGGCACCGTCGGTCTGCCGCTACCGGGCACCGACGTGCGGATCGTGGATCCTGAGCACCCGGAGACGGCGGTCGCGACGGGCGAGCAGGGCGAGCTGGTCGTCCGCGGACCGCAGGTGTTCCGCGGCTACCACCGCAAGGCCGAGGAGACGGCCGCCGCGTTCACCGGTGACGGCTGGTTCCGGACGGGCGACATCGCGACGATCGACGAGGACGGCTTCGTCCGCGTCGTCGACCGGATCAAGGAGCTCATCATCACGGGCGGCTTCAATGTGTCGCCCTCCGAGGTGGAGGAGGTGCTGCTGCGCCTCCCCGCGGTCCGCGAGGTCGCCGTGGTCGGGTTGCCGGACGCCCGCAGCGGCGAATCGGTCGCAGCCGCCGTCGTGCTGGAGCCGGGAGCCGAGTTCGACGCCGAGGCCGCGCGTCGCGCCGTCAGGGAGGCGCTCACGCCCTACAAGGTGCCCAAGCGGATCACGGTGGTCGACGAGCTGCCACGGAGCATGATCGGCAAGGTGCAGCGCAGGCAGGTGAAGGCACTGCTCACCGACGGCGAATGAGCGGAAACCGCGGAGGGCCCCCGACGACGCCGTGTGGTCGGGGGCCCTCCCCGGTCGAGATTCTGCTCGAGAGCTAGAACCCGAAGTCACCACCGAAGTCGCCGCCGCCACCGAAGTCGCCGCCGCCCGAGTCGCCCCAGCCTCCCCCGGAGTCGCCCCAGCCGCCGCCGTCCCCGGCGTCCGCTCCGCCGTCTGCTCCCCCGTCACCGGCTCCGTCCGCGGAGGCGCACCGGCCTCTCCGGAGGCGTAGTCGCCGCCCGCGTCAGGCAGGAACGCGCCCGCGATCGCCGAGCCGATGGCGAAGCCGGCGATGGTGCCGAGCATCGAGGAGGCGAGCACTCCGCCGAAGCCCATGCCGCCTCCGCCGGAGAAGCGACGCTCCATGAAGCCGGGCTGCCGGAGCTCGCTGCGAGTGGCGGACTGGGCCAGGGTGCGCGGGTCGTCGTCCTTCGGCGCATCGCCGACCGGTGCTCCCTCGCTGAGCTCGCGGAAGACCTGCTGACGCTGCTCGGGGGTGAGCTGCTCGAAGGCCTCGCGGTGCACCTGCTCGATCGCCTCGGGCGGAGCCGTGCGCAGAAGATAGCGGTAACGCTCGATCGCCCGCGCGTCGTCGTTCCGCGGGGAGGTCGCGGGCGGAGTGCCGTACTCCGGCCGGCGGTTGCCGGCTTCGGGCGGTGCATATGTCGCTCGACGCGTGCTCTCTGGCTGCTCTTCGCGGCCCAGCAGTCGGTCCAGGAATCCCATGATCTCCTCCTCGGCGCCCGACGGACGCACGTCGCCACCGTAGGCCCGCCGCCGGCTTCGACGCTGACTGTTCTCTCAGAGCAGTCTCCGAGTGGCGGCCACCGGGTTCCGGAGCGTCGACGGCGATCCGGCTCGCCAGGATCGCACGTTCCGACGAGCCGAACGGGGTCTCAGAGCCAGAGGTGGACGGGCGCGCTCGCAGGGGCCGGCGCGCCCCTCCGCCTCACTTCTGCTTCGGGATCACCAGCCACATCACGAGGTAGGCGATGATCTGCGGCCCGGGCAGGAGGCACGAGAGCACGAACAACAGGCGCACCACGAACGGGCTCCAGCCGAAGCGACGGGCGAGACCGGCGCAGACGCCGGCGATGATCTTGCCCCTGGCGGGGCGCACGAGAGTAGCCATGGGTCCACTCTGTCGCAGGCAGCCTGAGCGCGGCATCCGGGGAACCCCCTAGTCCTGCGCGGGAGTGCCGTCGAGCTCCTCCGGCCGGGATGCTCCGACGGAGCGGGCGAAGGCCGCAGCGCGCTCGGCCTCCGCCTCGGGCCAGACCAGGCGGAAGCGCTCGAAGACGACATCCCCGATGCCGCCCGGCGAGACGCGGGAGAAGTAGCGGCGGTGCCCGTCGAGCCAGGACTCGCGCGTGCGATCGCCCTCGCCCTCGGCCCAGGCGAACACGTCGTCGACCGAGTCGAGCGGGCCGGTCCGCACGTCCTCCGTCAGCAGCACCGCGCGTGCCGCGCCCTCGCCGTCGCACACGATCCAGTGGTCGCCTGCGGCGGGCGCACCTTCCTCGGCGAGCGAAGCGGTGGCCGTCTTCACTCCGCGCCGCACGAGGCCCAGCAGCTCGTTCGCCATCGCGATGCTGTCGCCGAACGACTGGACGGGTGGGAGCTCCTCCGCTGCGGCCGGGTGCGTGCAGCGGTACTCGGCCCAGAGGCGCGCTGCGGAGGCCACATCCGGCTCAGGCGGTTCCGTGCGCTCTGGAATCGCGGGCACACGAGCGACGATGGTGGCACCGGCCAGGGCGACGGGGTCGTCGGGGCGGTTGTCGGGCGTGGTCACCGTCTCGAACGGCCAGTGCTGCTGGAGCCAGCGTCGCGCGTAGGCGTCGAGTTCCTCCTCGAGCCGGGACCCGCGGACAGTGGGGACGACCCACCAGGAGGCCTCGGCGGAGTCGCCGCCGGGGCGGACGCTCAGGGCGCCGAGCGCCTCGGTGCGGTCTGGACCGACGAGGAGGAACGTGTGCGCCCGGCCGGCGCGCGCCTCCTCCTCGAGCCGGAGGAGCCCGCGCATGTCGTCACCGAGGGACGCCGACGGGAGGACGGCGGATCGTCGCCCTGCAGCGGCGCCGCCAGCCAGGGGCGCTGATCGCCGATCGCCTCGTGCAGCAGGTCCGCGTCACTCGAGACCAGCGGGCGCAGGAGGGCACCCGTCCGCAGCTCCAGCCGCGCGGGGAGGGGCGCTTCGCCGGTTCCACCGCTCATGGCCGCACCTCCCCGCACCGGCTCAGCCGGCCGCGCGCTCCAGGACGAGCTCGCGGACGCGCGCCGCGTCGGCCTGGCCCTTCATCGCCTTCATCACGGCACCGATCACGGCACCGGCGGCCTGCACCTTGCCGTCGCGGATCTTGGCGAGCACATCGGGCTGCGACGCCAGGGCCGCGTCGATCGCCTCGATGAGTGCGCCGTCGTCCGAGACGACGGCGAGTCCGCGGGCGTCGACGACCTCCTGCGGGGTGCCCTCGCCGGCGATGACGCCCTGGAGCACCTCGCGGGCGAGGCGGTCGGTGAGCGTGCCGCGCTCGATCAGCCGGGCGAGCTCGGCGACCTGAGCCGGACTGACCAGAACAGCCGGCTCCTCACCCGCGGCGTTCGCGAGGCGTGCGATCTCGCCGGTCCACCACTTGCGCGCGGCCTGCGGGCTCGCTCCGGCAGCGACGGTCTCGGTGATCTCGACCAGCAGTCCGCTGTTGGCGACGTCCTGGAACTCGAGATCGGTGAAGCCCCACTCGGTCTTCAGACGGCGTCGGCGATCGGCCGGCTTCTCGGGGAGCGCGGCGCGAAGCTCCTCGATCAGCTCGGGGCTCGGTACCACCGGGAGCAGATCGGGCTCCGGGAAGTAGCGGTAGTCATCGGCGTCACTCTTGGGCCGGCCCGCGGAGGTGCGGCCGGTGTCCTCGTGCCAGTGCCGGGTCTCCTGCCTGATCGTGCCGCCGGCGGCGAGGATCGCCGCCTGGCGCTGGATCTCGTAGCGCACGGCACGCTCGACGGAGCGCAGCGAGTTGACGTTCTTGGTCTCGGTGCGGGTGCCGAGCTTCTCCTGGCCGATCGGCCGCAGCGAGACGTTGGCGTCGCAGCGGAGATTGCCGCGCTCCATCTTGGCGTCGGAGATGCCCAGCGCGAGCACGATGTCCCGGATGGTCGCGACGTAGGCCTTCGCGTACTCCGGGGCGCTCGTGCCCGCCCCGTAGATCGGCTTGGTGACGATCTCGACGAGCGGGACACCCGCGCGGTTGTAGTCGACGAGAGAGTATTCGGCACCCTGGATGCGGCCGGTGGAGCCGCCGACATGGGTGAGCTTGCCCGCGTCCTCCTCCATGTGGGCGCGCTCGATCGGGATCTGCACGAGCGAGCCGTCACTCAGCTCGATCTCGACCGTGCCCTCGAAGGCGATCGGTTCGTCGAACTGCGAGATCTGGTAGTTCTTGGCGAGGTCCGGGTAGAAGTAGTTCTTGCGAGCGAACCGGCTGGACGGCGCGATCGAGCAGCCGAGCGCGAGGCCGAGGCTGATCGAGTACCGGACGGCCTGCTCGTTGACGACCGGCAGCGAGCCCGGGAGACCGAGGTCGACCGGGGTCACGTTCGTATTGGGCTCCGAGCCGAACTCGTTCGGCGCGTCCGAGAACATCTTGGTCTTCGTGTTGAGCTCGACGTGCACCTCGAAGCCGAGCACCGGCTCGAAGCGCTCGAAGACCTCGTCGTAGTCCATGAGCTCGGGGGCGGACGTGTGCGCGGTGGCCATCAGACGGCACCTTCCTCGGTCGCGGAGAGCACGGAACGGGTCAGATCGGGGGCCTGAGCGAGCAGCGGGTGACCCCACTTCTGCTCGAGGAGTTCCTCGAGGGCCGCGCCGACCGTGTAGAGGCGCACGTCCTCGCGCGCGGGCGCCAGGAACTGGACGCCGACGGGCAGTCCGTCCTCGTCGGCGAGACCGGCGGGGACGGAGATGCCGGGGATCCCGGCCAGGTTCGCCGGGATCGTCGCGACGTCGCCGCGGTACATGGCCAGCGGGTCGTCGAGCTTCTCGCCGAGGCGGTAGGCGGTGGTCGGAGCGGTCGGCGAGGCGATGACGTCGACGCTCGCGAAGGCCGCGTCGAAGTCGCGCTGGACGAGCGTGCGGACCTTCTGTGCGCTGCCGTAGTAGGCGTCGTAGTAGCCGGCCGAGAGCGCGTAGGTGCCCAGGATGATCCGCCGCTTGACCTCGGGGCCGAAGCCCTGCTCGCGGGTCGCGGCCATCACCTGCTCAACCGTGCCGCCGCCCTCGGGAGTCACGCGGAGGCCGAAGCGCACCGAATCGAACTTCGCCAGGTTGCTCGACGCCTCCGCCGGGAGGATCAGGTAGTACGCGGCGACCGCGTGCTCGACGCTCGGGAGGCTCACCTCGACGATCTCGGCTCCGGCACCCTGGAGGATCTCGAGCGCCTCGTGGAAGCGGGCCAGCACGCCGGGCTGGAACCCCTCGCCGCCGTCGAGCTCCTTCACCACGCCGATCCGCAGGCCCGCGACGTCGGCGCGGCGGACCGCCTCGGCGAAGGAGGGCCAGGAGTCGCGCAGCGAGGTCGAGTCGCGCGGGTCGTGCCCGGCGATCACATCGTGCAACAGGGCGGAGTCGAGGACGGTGCGCGACACCGGTCCGATCTGATCGAGGCTCGACGCCAGGGCGATCGCGCCGTAGCGCGACACGCCGCCGTAGGTCGGCTTCACCCCGACGGTGCCGGTCACGTGAGCGGGCTGACGGATCGAGCCTCCGGTGTCGGAGCCGAGGGCCAGCGGCGCCTCGTAGCTCGCGACGGCCGCGGCGGAGCCGCCGCCGGAGCCGCCGGGGATCCGGTCCAGGTCCCACGGGTTGTGAGTGGGACCGTAGGCGGAGCGCTCGGTGGTCGAGCCCATCGCGAACTCGTCCATGTTGGTCTTGCCGATCGGCACCAGCCCCGCCTCGCGGACCTTGCGCATGACGGTCGCATCGTACGGGGGGCGCCAGCCTCCAGGATCCGGGACCCGCTGGTGGTCGGCATGTCGTTCGTGACGATGACGTCCTTGACCGCGAGCGGCACTCCGGCGAGGGGGTGCAGCGACTCGCCGTCGGCGCGGCGGCGGTCGACCGCCTCGGCGGAGGCGAGGGCACTCTCGTGGGCGACGTGCAGGAACGCGTGGACCGAGCCGTCGACGGCGCCGATCCGGTCGAGGTGGGCTCGGACGGCCTCCACGGACGAGACGGAGCCGTCGGCGAGCTTCTCGGAGAGCGCCGACGCGCTCAGCCGGACGATCTCGTCGCCGTGGACGCTCACTGCTCCTCCCCCAGGATCGCGGAGACCTGGAAGCGGCTGCCGTCGTGCTCGGGCGCGCCGGACAGGGCCTGCTCGAGGGTCAGCGTCTCGCCGATCACATCGGGGCGGAACACGTTCTCGAGCGGGATCGGGTGGCTGGTCGCCGGCACCTCGGGCGTGGCGACGGCCTGGACCGCGCGCACGGAGTCGACGATCTGGTCGAGCTCCCTCGTGAGGTTCTGGATCTCGTCGGAAGTGAGGTCGATCCTGGCCAGCTGGGCCAGATGGGCGACCGTGTCGGCCGTGATCTCGGACATGCGTCTCCGTCTGGTGTTCGGGGGGATTTCCGGCCGTCAGTCTACTCGGCGCGCCGACGCCGACTCCGCCCGGAGCGCCGCCCGGTCACGAGCCGCCGAAGAGGCTCGCCCCGTGCTCGACGAGCGCCTCGTACGCGCCCTCGTAGGTGGTCGGCAGCTCGGCGCCCGGCTCGCCGTAGCGGGCGAGCAACAGGCCCATCAGGCCCACGGCCGGAGGACTGAGCGGCTTGTCGCGGTGTGTATGCGCGGGGTGGGGAGGCGTCGCCTCCGGATTGGGCGGAAGGTACTGCGGCAGTGTCGTCGGCCAGTCGTCGATCTGGCGCGGCTCGTCGAGTGTCAGCACGCCGAAGAGATCTGCCGCGGAGGCGTCGCGAGCGGTCAGCGGCGCGAGCCCGTGCAGCTCGCTCAGCGTGCGGATCACCGCCCCGTGGTGCATGTCGTCGTGCACGATCGTCCCCGCGCGCGTGTAAGCGGAGACCGCGATCGCCGGCACCCGGCAACCGAGCCGGTCGAACGCGAAGCCCATCTCGCCATCCCGCCCGTCGCCCGGGGGCACGGCCGCCGGAGGGGGCACGTGGTCGTAGAGGCCGCCGTGCTCGTCGAAGGTCGCCAGCAGGAGGGTGTTGACGGCGTTGGAGCCGGTGGGGCTCCTGCTCTCGCGGATCGCCGAATAGACCTCGTGCAGCAGCAGCTCCCCGGCCCGCACGTCCGAGAGCGCGCTGTCGTAGACGGTCGTTCCGTCGACGCGGTGCTCGTGCAGGACGCCGGTCGGCGGGTGCATGTCGTTGTGGTCGAAGACGAGCCTGGGCTCGATGAAGGCGTAGTCCGGCAGCTCGCCGTTCTCGACGTCCGAGAAGAAGCGGTCCATCGTCGAGAAGTTCGTCGTCCAGTACTTCTCGAGCACCGGTGCGTGCAGGAAGCCGGTGTACGAGACGACCTGCAGTGCGTCGAAGTAGACCCGCCAGGTCTTCCCCGCCTCCTCGAGCCGGTTGAAGACCGTGGGCGCGTCGGCGAGGTCGTCGGCCAGCCACTTCTCGTAGCCGCCGGCGTGCTTGTTGGTCACGAAGCCGTGCGAGGTGGAGGCGTGGAGGAAGGAGCGGTTGCAGAAGGTCTGCGACGGGACGGCGCAGAACCAGTGGTCGAAGACGGCGAACTCGCGGGCCAGGGTCGAGAAGACAGGGAGCATCTCGGGCGAGAAGCCGCCCATGATGGTGCGTACCTCCTCGCGAGTCGGCTCCTGGCCCTTCTTCCTCTCGCGCAGATGCTGCAGGTAGTCCTCGAGGAAGCCGCCCATTGTCGGAGCGGAGGCGTCGGCGGGAGCGTTGTAGGGGGCTGCCATCTCGCCGACCGGACGGCCGGCGTTGGCCGGCGGATCGATCGTGCCGAAGAGCTGGGTGTTCACGTGCGGGTACTCCTCCCCGGGATCCGGGTTGGGCTGGCGCATCACCGTGTCGGTCGCTCCCGCGTAGACATGGGTGCCGATCGTCTCGCCGGCCGCGCTGGTGTTGGATCGCTCGTCGGGAAGCAACCCTTCGAAGGTCTCGCCGGCCGGCAGATCGTCGGGCGCGTAGAGCCGCCCGAGCACGTTGTCGAACGAGCGGTTCTCGAACATGATCACGACGACGTGGTCGAAGCCGGGGGCGTCGCGCGCGGGAAGTCGCGGCTCCTCCTCGCGACGCGAGCCGGAGGCGACGGCGGCACCGATCGCGCCACCCGCGAGGGCACCGGCCCCGATTCCGGCCGCGGCGGTTCCAGCGAGGAAGCGGCGGCGGGAGCGGGAGCGCGGCGCGTCCGGCGTCGACGCGGCGTCGTGATCGGCGGCTCCGTGATCGGTGCTCATGTTCTCCGCCCGTCCTGCGCCGGTCAGGGCGGCGCCTGATCGGAGTGTAACGACGCCCCCGACGCGGCGGCGCGGAGCCGAGCAAGAGCCCGCTCCGTCGTCTCCGCGGGGGCCGGAGCGAGTCCCACGGTGCGCAGGGCAGCATCGAGCCTGGTGCCGGCCGGAGCTGCGGGAGCGAAGGCGGAGGCAGTGCGCGGCCAGTGCGAGAGCGGCCTCGCGCCGCCACCGAGAGCGCGACCCAGCG
>NZ_LIIN01000004.1 GCF_001634385.1 Rathayibacter tanaceti
AGTCTTACAAGTACTGCACCTCGAAGGCCTGAACCGTTCGATTTGTCTTACTCGCCGATACCGGTTAGGCTAGTCGGAACCGAGGTTCCGATCGCCCCGTGGCAACTCGACTAACTTAGCACACCCGCGGGCCGTGTCAAATCCGGCTTCTTCGTGATGTCCGCGGTACGATCGAGGATCGTCTCGCTCCACCCCTGCGCGGCCATCAAGCCGAACAACGAAGCCGGGACCGAGATCCCGTGGAGGCTCTACATCCTACGCTCACGATCCCTGGTCTTCAAGAGACGAATCTCTAACAGATGTTAGGAGGTGAGGAGATGGTCCCCTCTTGAGGTGGGCCAGCTGGTCTTGGCGCTCTGCGCCGTACTCTCGCTTGCCGCTCCTTTGGGGTGACGAGGAGTTACACTACGTCGGCGCTCCTGCGGCGGGCAAATCAGGCGTCTCCCGGGCGTGTCGCGTTTCGACGCCGGCACGGGGCGACCTGCCTGCCGAGTCGCCTCAGCGGACGAAGGCCCCGGCGAAACTCCTCTTGCCGCGGCGCAGGACCGCGATGCCCTCGATCAGCGGGAGCTCGCCGAGCAGGGTCGACTCCGAGGGTACGGGCGAGTTGTTCACCGAGAGCCCACCCTGCGCGAGCGCGCGTCGAGCCTCCCCCATGCTCGACACGAGTCCGGTCTCGAGGAACGCCTGCAAGACGGGAGTGGTCGGCTCAGCCTCGACAGTGGGGACCGCCTCCAGCGCTCCGCGCAGGATCGCGGGGTCGACGTCTTCGAGCGCCCCTTTGCCGAAGAGCGCGGTCGCCGCGTCGATCACCGAGCGCGTCGTGTCGGCGCCGTGCACGAGAGAGGTCACCTCCCACGCCAGGGCGCGCTGCGCCTCCCTACGGAAGGGCTCGTCGACGCTCGCCCGCTCGAGCCGCTCGATCTCGGTGCGCGGCAAGAAGGTGAAGACCTTCAACCGGTCCACGACGTCCCGATCGTCGGTGTTGACCCAGAACTGGTAGAACGCGTACGGGCTGGTCAACTCCGGGTCGAGCCAGACGGCGTTGCCCTCGCTCTTGCCGAACTTGGTGCCGTCGGAGTTCATCACGAGCGGCGTGCCGATCGCGTGCACCGAGACCCCTTCGGTGCGGTGGATCAGATCGGTCCCGCTGGTGAGGTTGCCCCACTGGTCGCTTCCTCCGGTCTGCAGCACGCATCCGTACTGCCGGTACAGCTCGAGGTAGTCGAGTCCCTGCAGGATCTGGTAGCTGAACTCGGTGTAGCTGATCCCCGCGTCCGAGTTGAGCCGTGCGCTCACCGCGTCCTTCTTGATCATCGTGCCGACACGGAAGTGCTTGCCGATTTCGCGGAGGAAGTCGATCGCCGAGAGCGGTGCCGTCCAGTCGAGGTTGTTGACCAGGCGCAGGCCGTTGCCACCCTCGACGGCCAGGAAACGCGAGACCTGCACCTGGAGGCGCTCGACCCAGTCGGTGACGGTCTCACGGGAGTTCAGCGTCCGCTCCGCGGTCGGTCGCGGGTCGCCGATCAGACCGGTGGAGCCTCCGACCAGTCCGAGCGGTCGATGGCCCGCGAGCTGGAGCCGGCGCATCACGATGAGCTGGACCAGGTTGCCGAGGTGCAGACTCGGGGCGGTGGGGTCGAACCCGCAGTAGTACGTGACCGGGTCCCCGCTGAGCACCTCTCTGAGCGCATCGCGATCGGTCGACACGTGGACGGAGCCGCGCCACACGAGCTCGTCCCAGACGGAATCGAAGGAGCGGTCGAGCAGCGGGGTCGTCGCGGAACCTTGGACGTCCTGGTCGGTCACGGCTCCAGGGTAGCGCGACGGCGGGATGCTTGAGCGATCAGGGCAAGCCTGTGGGCTTGATTCAGGCAGATCAAGTGTTGATACTTGATCGCGGAGGTCCCATGTTCGTCATCACCGCGGATCAGCGCGACAGTCGGCACGACGACGACCGCGTGGAGCACACCATCGGGCACCTGGTTTCGGAGGCGGGCGCGTCGTTCGTCCTCCCCCCGGAGCGCACGGCCGGCGACGAGTTCCAGGTCGTCCTCGATCGGGCGGAGGCGGTCGTCCCGCTCGTGCTCGAGCTGCACCGCGCTGGACACTGGAGCATCGGACTCGGCGTCGGCTCGGTCGAGCGTCCGCTCCCCGCCACCACCCGGGCAGCACGGGGCGAGGCGTACTTCGCGGCCCGCCGTGCGGTCGAGGCGGCCAAGGGCCGGCCGACCCGCTTCTCCCTCGACCCCGACGCACCCGGAGGCACGACGCGACGACCGCCGATGTGCAGGCACTGATCGATCCGCTCCTGCTGCTGCGCGACTCCCGGACCGACGCCGGCTGGCAGATCATCGATCTGCTCGAGAGCGGACTCTCGCAGAAGGACGCCGCCGAGCGCCTCGCCGTCAGCCCCCAGGCCGTGAGCCTGCGGGTGCGCGCCGCGAGCGGCCGCGTCGACGGACCGGCACGCGACGCGATCGCGCGCCTGCTGACGGTGGTGGACCGTACGCTCGATCCGACCCCCGACCCCACCGACGAGAGGACCTCCCGATGACGGAGACCCCCGGCTCCCCCGCGCTGCTCCTCGCCTCCGCGCTGCAGTCAGCCTCGTGGACAGGCGTCGTGCTCGTGCTGCTCGCCGGTCTGATCGGAGCTGTGCTCGCGGTGCGGCTGCGCCGGCCGCAGCTGGCGTGGATCGGGCTCGGCTCGACCGGCGCGGCATTCCTGCTGACGGCGATCGCCGGAGTCTCGGCTCCTCCCGCGCACACGGTACTGGTCGCGGTCCTGGCCTTCGCGCTGGCCGTGGTCGGCGGTGGGCCCGTCGTGCTGCTCACCCTCGACCTCGCGACCGCCGATGCGCGCACGGGCCGGCACGGCGGGATCATGGTGGCGGGAGCATCCCGCCCCTCGACGTCGGGCACGCCCACCGCCGTCGGCCAGCCGATCGAGGTGCTCCGCGGCGGCACGACCATCGGCGTGCTGGAACGGATCACGACCGCGGGCGCGCTGATGAGCGGGCTGCCGGAGGGCATCGCCGTGGTGGTCGCGATCAAGGGCGTCGGCCGGTTCAGCGAACTCGCCTCACCGGAGGCGCGAGAGCGATTCATCATCGGCACCCTGGCGAGCCTTGCGTGGTCAGCGGCACTCGGAGTGCTCGCCCGCCTCTACCTCGTCGGCTGAGCTCAGCGCCGAACACTCCCGGATCCACGCCGCGGCGCAGCCGCCCGGTACGGCGAGACGGTCGGGTCGCCCGGGATGCTGAAGCGCCAGGGGTACTCCTCGCCGCCGCCCGGACCGGAGACGCCCGTCCGCACGGTCGCGACGACCGCGGCCGGCGACGGTGCCCCCCGCAACTCGAACGCCGCGCCGAGCGGATCCCCGGACTCGGCGAGCCGCACCCCGAGCGCCTTCGCCAGTCGCGCCGGACCGCGAGCGAGGTCCCTGATCGGCACCGATCCGCGGCGCGCCAGTGCCAGCTCCTCCCCCACCACCACCTCGCCCGCGCGCACCAGCACGGCGGAGGCGGTGCCCGCGGGCGAGCAGACGATGTTGACGCAGGTGTGCATCCCATAGGTGAAGTAGGCGTAGACCGAGCCGGGCGCACCGAACATCGGTGCGGTCCGCGGGGTGGGGCCGCGGTGCGCGTGCGAGCCGGGATCCTCTCCCGTGCCCAGGTACGCCTCCACCTCGGTCAGGCGAACACCGACCACGCCCTCCTCGGTGCGGTGCAGGAGGACGCAGCCGAGCAGCTCCGGCGCGACCTCGAGCGCCGAGCGGGACAGATCCGGGATCGACACGCCTAGAAGAAGCTCTGCCCCGACACCAGCGTGACGATGATCACCGCGACGATCACAACCGTCGCGACGATCACGAGGGTCCGCTGCTGCCAGGGCCGCAGCGGTGGACGGCCCTCGTCGCCCGGCGCCCCGCCGAGGGTCATGCGCGTTCTCCGCGGAGAGCAGCGCGGACGACACGCACCCGCTCGGTGAGCCGGCCGAGCTGCTCCGCGACGCGGTCAGGGGCCGTCCCTCCGACGCCGTCGCGGCTCGCGACCGAACCCTCGATGCTGAGGACCGAGCGGACATCCGGGGTGAGCGACGGGGACACCGATGCGAGCGTGTCGTCGTCAAGCCCGTCGAGCCCGAGGCCGCGCGACTCAGCGAGCTTCACCAGTTCACCTGTGATCTCGTGCGCGTCACGGAAGGGGACGTGCTTCTTCACGAGCCACTCGGCGACGTCGGTGGCAAGAGAGAAGCCCTGCGGCGCGAGCTCGGCCATCCGGTCCGTGTGGAAGGTGAGTGTCGCGATCATCCCGCTGAAGGCCGGGAGCAGAACCTCGAGGGTCGTCACCGAGTCGAAGACCGGCTCCTTGTCCTCCTGAAGGTCGCGGTTGTACGCGAGCGGGAGCGCCTTGAGAGTCGCCAGTAGCCCGGTCAGGTTGCCCAGTAGACGGCCGGCCTTGCCCCGCGCGAGCTCAGCGATGTCGGGGTTCTTCTTCTGCGGCATGATCGAGGATCCGGTCGAGTAGCCGTCGTCGAGGGTGACGAAGGCGAACTCCCGCGTGTTCCAGAGGATCACCTCCTCGGCGATCCTCGACACGTCGACTCCGACCATCGCGGCGACGAAGGCGAACTCTGCGACGAGATCGCGACTGGCGGTGCCGTCGATCGAGTTCGGCACGCTCTCCGCGAAGCCCAGGTCACGGGCGACCGCCTCGGCGTCGAGCCCGAGCGTCGAACCGGCGAGTGCTCCGGAGCCGTAGGGCGAGACGTCGGCGCGCGCGGTCCAGTCGCGCAGACGCTCCAGGTCGCGCAGCAGAGCCCAGCCGTGGGCGAGCAGGTGGTGAGCGAGCAGGACGGGCTGCGCGTGCTGCAGGTGCGTGCGCCCGGGCATGATCGCGGTCGGATGCGCGGTGGCCTGGGCAGCGAGAGCGTCGATGAGCTGCACCACCAGCTCCGAGACGATCACGGCGTGATCGCGGAGATACATCCGCACAAAGGTCGCGATCTGGTCGTTCCGCGAGCGCCCGGCGCGGAGCTTGCCGCCGAGCGCCGGGCCCGCCTCGAGCATCAGACCCCGCTCGAGGGCACCGTGGACGTCCTCGTCGGCCTCCTCTGCCGTGAAGCTGCCGTCGGCGACGGCCGTGCCCAGCCGATCGAGCGCGTCGAGCATTCCCATCAGCTCGGCCTCGTCGAGGTAGCCTGCGGCCGCGAGCGCACGGGCGTGCGCCCGAGATCCGGCGAGATCATAGGGCGCGAGCTGCCAGTCGAAGTGCGTCGATTTCGAGAGGGCGGCGAGTTCGGGGGACGGGCCGCCGGCGAAGCGCCCGCCCCACAGGGCCCCGGCCTCGCCCGCGCGGGCGGAGGGTCGTTCCGTCATGGTTCTCCTCGGTGTCGGCAGTCGAGTCTACGCAGCGGTGCCGACGCTGCCGGCGCGCTCGAGGAGCCACACCAGGAGTGCCTTCTGCGCGTGCAGCCGGTTCTCCGCCTCGTCCCAGATGACGCTCTGCGGGCCGTCGATGACGTCGGCCGTCACTTCGTAGCCGCGATCGGCGGGGAGGCAGTGCAGGAACAGCGCGTCCGGGACGGCGGCGGCCATGGTGTCGACGTCGACGCGGTAGGCCCCGAACGTCGCGACGCGCTCGGCCTTCTCGTCCTCCTTGCCCATCGAGACCCAGGTGTCGGTGATGACGATGTCCGAGCCCGCCGCGCCCTCCGCAGGATCGGTCGTGGTGAGCACAGAGCCGCCTGTCGTCGCGGCGATGCGCTCGCGTCCGCGAGGACCGACGACGACGGTGTGTACGACTCCGGGGAGACGATGCGCACGTGCATGCCCGCCGTCGCACCGGCGAGGAGGTAGGAGTGCGCCATATTGCTGGCCCCGTCGCCGAAGAAGGTGAGGGTCAGGCCTGCGAGGCGTCCGCGGTGCTCGCGGATCGTCAGCAGGTCGGCGAGCAGCTGGCAGGGGTGGAACTCATCCGAGAGCGCATTCACCACAGGGACCCGGGTGTCCCGCGCCATCTCCTCCAGACCGGACTGCGCGAAGGTGCGCCACACGATGGCCGCGACCTGGCGCTCGAGGACCCGCGCTGTGTCGGATGCGGTCTCCTTGCCCCCGAGCTGGCTGCTCGCGGTCGAGATGATCAGCGGGCTCCCGCCCAGGTCGGCGATGCCGACCGCGAAGGACACGCGGGTGCGGGTGGAGGACTTGTCGAAGATCACGGCGACGGTCTGCGGACCGGCGAGCGGCTTCCGCGCGAAGCGGTCGCGCTTGAGCTCGAGCGCGAGATCGAGGATCTGGGCCTGCTCGGCGGGGGTGAGGTCGTCGTCGCGGAGGAAGTGGCGGGTCACGGTACTGGTCGCTTTCGGTGGGAGGTGCAGGGTCAGAGGGAGTGCAGGGCACGGCCGAGGCGGTCGGCGAACTCGTCGACGTCGGCGGCGGTGACGATCAGCGGCGGCGCCAGACGGATGCTGGACTCGTTCGCTGCGTTCACGATCAGCCCGGCCTCGAGTGCGGCCCCGGCGAGGTCGGCAGCCACCGGGCGAGTGAGGGCGAGGCCGAGGAGCAGGCCCGCGCCTCGGACGCCTCCGATCAGTGGGGAGCGGAGCGCGGTCACCGCTTCGACGATCTGAGCCCCGCGCACGCGCGCGTTGGCGAGCAGGTCGGCCCGCTCGATCTCGGCGATCACGGCGGCGGCGACCGCGGTCGCGAGCGGATTGCCGCCGAAAGTGCTGCCGTGATGGCCCTTCTGCAGCAGATCGGAGGCGGCGCCAACGGTGACGAGCGCGCCGATCGGGAAGCCTCCGCCGAGCCCCTTCGCCAGAGTGACGGCATCGGGGAGGATGTCTGCCGCCTGATAGGCGAACCAGCGGCCGGTCCGACCGATTCCGGTCTGGATCTCGTCGACGATGAGCAGCGCTCCGTGCTGGTGTGTGAGCTCCCTGGCCCGCTCGAGGAAGCCGGCGGGCAGCGGGATCACGCCCGCCTCCCCCTGAATCGGCTCGACGACCAGCGCAGCAACAGAGTCGTCGAGCGCGCCCTCGAGCGCTTCGACGCTCGCGTCGATGTGCTCGACGCCGCCCGGCATCGGCTCGAACGGGGCGCGCATCGCAGCCTTGCCCGTCAGCGCGAGCGAGCCCATCGTGCGTCCATGGAACGCGTTCTGCAGAGCCAGGATGCGGTGCCGACCGCCCGCCGCGTTCAGCCGGGCGAGCTTGAAGGCCGCCTCGTTCGCCTCCGTCCCGGAGTTGGCGAAGAAGACCCGGCCGGTGGCACCCGCGCCAGTGAGCCTCCGGAGGGTGTCGGCCAGCTCGATCTGCGGCGCGGTGGCGAAGTAGTTGGAGACGTGCGCGAGCGCGCCGGCCTGGCGCGAGACGGCCTCGACGAAGACCGGATGCGCGTGACCGAGCGCATTGACGGCGATGCCGCCGAGGAAGTCGAGGTACTCGCGACCGTCGACATCCCAGACGCGGCAGCCCCGACCGCGCTCGAGCACCGCGAGCGGCGGCGCGAACGTCTGCATCATCGTGGCGGAGTAGTGGTCGCGCGCCGACTCGGTGTGCGACGCGGTCGGGACGGAGGGCGTGGACATGGGGGCCTTTCGATCGGAGCGGTCCGGCCTCGAGGGCCGTCGGAGCGCCACCCGGACGGGTGGACGCGCGGAGCCGGGGCCGCTGAAGATCAGCGGCCCGACATTCGCTCCCGGTCGCGCGGATCGCCGGAGGCGACGACCTCGGTGCCGATCCCCTCCGAGGTGAACACCTCAAGCAGGATCGAGTGCGGGATCCGGCCGTCGATGATGGCGGCCTTGGGCACTCCCCCTAGCACGGCGTCGAGGCACGCGGTCATCTTGGGGATCATCCCCGATTCGAGGGAGGGCAGTAGCGCCGCGAGCTCGTCGGAGCGGATGTGGGACACGAGGGACTCGCGGTCGGGCCAGTCGGAGTAGAGCCCGGCGACATCCGTGAGGACGACGAGCTTCTCGGCGCCCAGCGCGACGGCGAGGGCGGCCGCGGCGGCATCGGCGTTGACGTTGAGCGACTGCGTCGGGTCGTCGGAATCGGGGGCGATCGAGGAGACGACCGGGATCCGCCCGGCCTCGAGCTGCGCGAGCACCGCTGCGGGATCGACCGCGATCACGTCGCCCACAAGGCCCAGGTCGTGCTCCTCCCCGTCGATCACGACGCCGCGCCGGCGGCCGACGAACAGCCCCGCGTCCTCACCCGAGATCCCCGCGGCGAGAGGGCCGTGCTCGTTGATGCGCCGCACGATGTCGCGGCTGATGCTGCCGGTGAGCACCATGCGCACCACCTCCATCGCCTCGGGACTCGTCACCCGGTATCCGCCGCGGAACTCGCTCGCGATGCCGAGCCGGTCGAGCATCCGCGAGATCTGCGGGCCGCCGCCGTGCACGACGACCGGGCGGATGCCGGCATAGCGGAGGTAGACGAGATCCTGGGCGAAGGCTCGCTGCAGTTCCTCCGACACCATGGCGTTGCCGCCGAACTTGATCACCATGGTTCGGCCGTGGAAGCTCTGCAGCCAGGGAAGCGCCTCGATCAGGGTCGCCGCCTTGCCGGGGGCCGCGTCGCGCAGCGCACGGCTCTCCTCCGCAGTGGGGGTCTCGTCTCTCATCGTCGCCTCAGCTCGAGTAGGCCGAGTTCTCGTGCACGTAGTCGTGCGTGAGGTCGTTGGTCCAGATGGTCGCCGTCGCATCGCCGGCGTGCAGGTCGATGTCGACCGACACCCCCCGCGGGGTGAGGTCGACGAGGTCGCGGCTCTCGTGCGACTCTCCGGCACGGCAGACCTGGACGCCGTTCATGGCGACGTCGATGCCGTACGGGTCGAACTGCGCGTCGGTGGTGCCCACGGCGCGAGGACCCGGCCCCAGTTGGGATCGTTGCCGAAGATCGCGGCCTTGAAGAGGTTGCTGCGCGAGACCGCCCGGGCGACGTCGACGGCCTCGTCCTCGCTGGCGGCGTTCAGCACGCGGATGGCGACGTCGTGAGCGGCGCCCTCGGCGTCGGCCTGGAGCTGCAGCGTCAGGTCTCGGCAGACCTGGGTCAGCGCAGCCGTGAATCCGGCCGCGTCGGGGGTCACTCCGCTCGCGCCGCTCGCGAGCAGTGCGACCGTGTCGTTCGTCGACATGCAGCCGTCGGAGTCGAGCCGGTCGAAGCTCATCCGGGTCGCCTCGCGCAGCGCCGCGTCGAGGTCGACGGAGTCGAGGGCCGCGTCCGTCGTGATGACCACGAGCATCGTCGCCAGGCCCGGAGCGAGCATGCCGGCGCCCTTCGCCATGCCGCCGACGCTCCAGCCCTGCTCGGAGCGCACGGTCGCCTGTTTGGGGACCGTGTCGGTCGTCATGATGGCGCGGGCCGCCGCCTCGCCCGCCTCCGCGCCCGTCTCGAGCTCGACCGACGCGTCCCTCACGCCCGCGGTGAGCTTCGCGAGGTCGAGCTGATCGCCGATCAGGCCAGTGGAGCAGACGAGGACATCACCTGCCGAGACCTCGAGGTGCTCGCCCACGAGCTCGGCGGTGCGGTGGGTGACCTGGAAGCCCTGCGCCCCGGTGTAGCAGTTGGCACCGCCGGAGTTGAGCACGATCGCCGAGACGACGCCGTCCGCGATGACCTGTTCGCTCCAGAGCACGGGGTTGGCCTTGCAGCGGTTGCTCGTGAAGACCGCCGCCGCGGACTGCAGCGGGCCGAGGTTCTGCACGAGCGCGACGTCGCGCGCACCGGTCGACTTGAGCCCGGCGACGACACCGGCGGCGGTGAATCCTGCTGCTGCAGTGATGCTCACGGAGCGACTCCGTTCATGCTGAGGCCCAGGGACTCGGGGAGCCCGAGGGCGATGTTGGTCGACTGGAGGGCTGCCCCGGCCGTGCCCTTGACCAGGTTGTCGATCGCCGAGACGACGACGACCCGACGGGCGCGCTCGTCGATGCTCAGGCCGAGCAGAGCGGTGTTCGCTCCGACGACGTCGGCCGTGCGGGGGAAGGAGCCCTCGGGCAGCAGCTGCACGAAGAGCTCGTCGCCGTAGGCGGTCTCCCACGCGGCGCGGACGTCCTGCGCCGAGACGCCGGGGGCCAGCCTGGCCGTCGAGGTGGCGAGGATGCCCCGCGCCATCGGGACGAGCACGGGCGTGAACGAGATCGAGACCGGCCCCGCCCCCGCCAGGAGCAGGTTCTGCCGGATCTCGGGATTGTGGCGGTGGGCTCCTCCCAGACCGTAGGCATGGGCGGACCCGAGGAGTTCGCTGGCGAGCAGGTCGGTGCGCAGGCTCTTCCCGGCGCCCGAGGGGCCCACGGCGAGCACGGACACGAGGTCGGAGGGTTCGATGACACCGGCGTGCAGGCCGGGGGCGAGGCCGAGGGTGACGGCCGTCACGTTGCAGCCCGGGACGGCGATACGACGCACCCCCGCCAGCCGATCGCGCTGCTTGTGTCCGCCACCTCCCAGGAGCAGCTCGGGAAGGCCGTACGGCCAGGCGCCGGCGAAGGCTCCGCCGTAGTAGTCGTCCCAGTCCTGCGGATCGGTCAGCCGGTGGTCGGCGCCGCAGTCGACGACCAGGACGTCGTCGGGCAGGGTCGCGGTGATCTCGCCGGACTTGCCGTGCGGCAGCGCGAGGAAGACCACGTCATGGCCGGCGAGGTTCTCGGTGCTGGTGTCGACGAGGACGAGCTCGCGCAGAGACCGCAGGTGCGGGTGCACGGCGACGAGCGGCTGCCCGGCATTGGCGTGCGCGGTCACCGTGCGCACCTCGAACTCGGGGTGATCCGCGAGCAGACGCAGGAGCTCGCCGCCCGCGTACCCGCTCGCACCGGCCACCGCCACGGAGAAAGTCATGCCCGAGAGCCTAGCCGGTGCGGATCGGCGGCCTCGCCCGGTGCCGCTGGTCGCTCACTCCCGCAGCCGGGCGCCGAAGCGCTCCGCAGCGAGCCGCACTCCGCTCTCCTTGGCCGCAGTGGCCTCGGCCGCTGTCAAGGTCCGGTCGGCGGCGCGGAAGCGCAGTGCGAAGGTGAGCGACTTCGTGCCCTCCGCCAGTCCGGAGCCGCGATAGTCGTCGACGAGACGGATCGCCTCGAGCAGCGCGCCCGCCCCCTCGAGGACGGCAGCACGCACGTCGCCCGCGGCGGTCTCGATCGGCACGACGAGGGAGAGATCCTGTGTGGCGGCCGGGAGGGAGCCGACGGGGCGGGCGACCAGGACCGCTCCGGTGCGTGCGATCACCGGCTCGAGGCTGAGTTCGACCACGGCGACACGTCGTGGCAGGTCGAGCTCGTCGGCGAGCGCCGGCAGCAGCTCGCCCGCGTGTCCGATCACGGCACCGTCGAAGAGGATCTCGGCGGTGCGGCCCGGATGCAGAGCCGCATGCGAGCCCTGGCGCAGGACGAGGTCCGCGCCGGTGGCAGCGGCGATCGTGCGGACGACGTCGAGCGCGTCGCGCCAGTCGGCGTCGCGGCCGGCGACTCCCGGCTGACGCAGGAGTGCCGAGCCTGTGAGCAGCGCCGCGAGGTGCAGCGGCTGTGGCGGGATGCCGGCGTTCAGCGCCGCCTCGACCTCCGCGGGCGGGCGGGCACCGCCGACCGGAAGCGCGTCGGACCCGAACGGCCGCCCTCTCTCCGGGAGGAACACGGAACCGAGCTCGTAGACCGCGAGATCCACGAGTCCGCGGGAGCGATTGCGCGCAGCGGCCTGCGCCAGACCGGGGAGGAGAGAGATCCGCAGCTGGGCGGCGGTCGCATCCAGCGGGTTGGCGAGGGTGATCTGCTCCTGCGGCTCGCCCGTCGCGACCCGAGCCGGTCGTTGATCGGCCGCGAGAGGAACGGGTAGGAGAGGATTTCCGTCAGCCCCGAGGCGGCGAGCGCCTGGGCGACGGTACGGCGCAGGCGCTGCCCTGCGGTCAGCCCGCGTCCAGGAGGCGCGACGGGCAGGATCGCGGGGATGCGGTCGTACCCGGTGATCCGGGCGACCTCCTCGGCGAGGGTCGCCCGATCGGTGAGATCCGGGCGCCAGCTCGGCGGCGCGACCAGCAGGCCCGCTCCGCCTGCCTCGACGGAGGCGCCGATCTCGGCGAGCGCACCTCGGATCTCCTCGGGCGCGTACTCGACTCCGATCAGCCCGGAGACGTAGCCGTCGGGCAGCTCGATCGGCTCGATCGTGCGCGGGTCGGCGAGCACCGACCCGAGCTCGTCGGCCGTACCGCCCGCCAGGTCGACCAGGAGCTGCACGGCGCGGGCGGCGGCGACGGGAGCCACCAGCGGGTCGACGCCGCGCTCGAAGCGGCGCGAGGCCTCGCTGGGCAGCTTGTGTCTCCTGGCCGTGCGGGCGACCGACACCGGGTCGAAGTTGGCGGCCTCGATCACCACGTCGGAGGTGCCGGCCGAGATCTCCGTCCGCGCGCCTCCCATGACACCGGCGAGACCGATCGCACCGGCGTCGTCCGCGATGACCAGGTCTTCTGCGTGCAGTCGGCGGGTCTGCCCGTCGAGCGTTTCGAGGGTCTCACCGCGGCCGGCGCGACGCACCACGATGCCTCCCCTGAGCGTTGCGAGGTCGTAGCCGTGCAGCGGCTGGCCGAGCTCGAACATCACGTAGTTGGTGATGTCCACCACCAGCGAGACCGAGCGGACTCCGGCCAGGCGGAGCCGCGCGAGCATCCAGGGCGGAGTGGGTCGGGAGGTGTCGACTCCGCGGACGACGCGCGTGACGAAGACGGACGAGCCGACGCGCCCGCGGATCGGCGCCTCATCGGCGACCGTCACCGGGAAGACCGGAGCAGACTCCGACCGCGTGTACGCGAGCACGGCGTGCGCGGGATCACGGAACGCCGCTCCGGTGGCATGGGCGTACTCGCGGGCGATTCCGCGGATCGAGAACGCGTAGCCGCGGTCGGGCGTCACGTTGACCTCGACCGCCGCGTCATCAAGTCCGAGGAGCGCGATCGCGTCGGCGCCCGGCTCCGCGTCGACTCCGAGGGTCGCCAGGCGCAGGATGCCGTCGTGGTCGTCGCCGAGCCCCAGCTCGCGGCTCGACGCGATCATCCCGTCGGAGACGTGCCCGTACGTCTTCCGCGCCGAGATCGGGAACGGACCTGGCAGGACCGCGCCCGGGAGCGAGACCACGACCTTGTCCCCGACCGTGAAATTGTGGGCGCCGCACACGATGCCGCGGACGTCCTCACCGCCGTCGGCGGCCCGCTGCCCGGCAGGAGCCACGCGGACGTGGCACCAGTTGATCGTCTTGCCGTTCGTCTGCGGCTCCGGCGCGAGGTCGAGGACCTCGCCCACGACTACAGGGCCCGTCACCTCGAAGCGGTGGACGTCCTCCTCCTCGAGCCCGACCGACACCAGGGCCGCGTGCACGGCCTCGGTCGTGACGTCATGCTCGAGGTCGACGTACTCCCCGAGCCAGCTCAGCGGGACGCGCATCAGATCACCATCCCGTACTGCTCGCTGAAGCGGACGTCACCCTCGACCATGTCCCGCATGTCCTTCACGTCGTTGCGGAACATCAGGGTCCTCTCGATCCCCATGCCGAACGCGAACCCGGAGTACTCATCCGGATCGATGCCGGCGGCGCGGAGCACGTTCGGGTTGACCATGCCGCAGCCGCCCCACTCGATCCAGCGGGCGCCGCCGACGAAGGTGGGGTGCCAGACGTCGAGCTCGGCACTGGGTTCGGTGAAGGGGAAGTAGTTGGGACGCAGGCGGATCCTGGCGTCGTCGCCGAACAGGATCCGTGCGACGTGCTCGAGCGTGCCGCGCAGGTGCGCCATCGTGAGCCCACGGTCGACCGCGAGGCCCTCGAACTGCGTGAAGACGGGGGTGTGCGTCGCGTCGAGCTCATCCGTGCGGTACACGCGGCCCGGAGCAATGACGTAGAGCGGCAGCGGTCGCTCGAGCATCGAGCGGATCTGCACGGGCGATGTGTGCGTGCGCAGCACCAGGTGGGAGCCGACCGGGTCGACGAAGAAAGTGTCCTGCATCGCGCGGGCCGGGTGGTCCTCGTCGAAGTTGAGGGCGTCGAAGTTGAACCACTCGTTCTCGAGCTCGGGTCCTTCGGCGATCTCCCACCCCATGCCGACGAAGACGTCGGCGATCGATTCCTGGAGCAGCGAGAGCGGGTGGCGCGCTCCGCGCCTCACGAAGCTCGCCCCCGCGGTCACGTCGACCCGCTCGGCCTCGAGGGCCGCTGACTCCTCGGCCGCGACCAGCTCGGCCTCCCGAGCGGCGTAGGCGTCGCCCACCTGCTTGCGGGCGCCGCCGATGATCTTGCCGGAGGCAGCCTTGTGCTCGGGAGGGACGGAGCGCATCTGCGCGTTCAGCCGGGCGAGGGCAGAGCCCTCGGCGAGATGGGCGGCTCTGGCCGCCTTCAGTGCGGCGGAGTCGTCCGCCGCAGCGATGGCGGCGAGGGCATCGGCGACCGCTGCGGAGACGGCCTCGTCGGTGATCGGGTTGCTGTCTGACACGGTTCCCCAGTGTAGGCGAGCCCTTCCGCCCCGCCGGGCAGCCGACTACTCGCGCTCCTCTCGGCCGGGAGAGCACACCGACCGAGCCCGCACCCTCATCGAGCCCGGGGAGGCGCACGCCAGAGGCTTCCCCGTCCGGGCCTCGGAGCCGATCCAGAGACCGACCCCCGCAGCAACAGCACGGATCGCGCTCCGTGCCCTTCAGTCCTGCACAGCGAGGAGCTGCGTGTCGGTGGTCGCGCGTGCCGCCGGGTGCCCGCCGATGGTGCGGCCGCCGCGGCCGCCGCTCTTGGTACGGACCTCGATCCACTTCGCGAGGCCGGAGAGGAGGAGGCAGATACCGATGTAGATCGCGCCGATGACGATGGCCGCCGGAATGATCGGGCTGTCCAGGCTCGACTGGTTGCCGAGGTAGCGCGCGTAGTAGAGCAGTTCGTTGTACGTGATGATCGAGCCGAGCGCCGTGTCCTTGAGGGCGACGACGAGCTGGGCGATGATCACGGGCAGCATCGAGCGGATGGCCTGCGGGAACAGGATGAGCCGCATCACACCGGCTTTGCGCAGCCCGATCGCGTAGCCCGCCTCCTTCTGGCCGCGCGGGAGCGCTTCGATGCCGGCGCGGAAGATCTCGGAGAAGACGGAGCCGTTGTAGAGAGTGAGCGCGATCACGACGGCGAGGTACGGGCTGAGCTTGAGTCCCGCGAACGGCAGGCCGTAGTACATCAGCATCATCAGGATCAGGACGGGGATCGCCCGGAAGAGCTCGATGAAGAGCGTGACCGGGATGTTCACCCAGCGGCGGTCCGAGAGGCGGCCGATCGCCAGGACGAGACCGAGGACGAGACTGGCGACTCCGGCGGTCGCGAAGGCGGCGAGTGTCTGGCCGAGCGCAGCTCCGATGCTCTGCCATACCAGCGGGTAGCCGAACGCACGCCACTTCGAGGCGCTGAACTGGCCGGACTCCGCGAAACGCCAGATCACGAAGGCGAGGAACGCCGCGATCACCAGAACGACCACCGCGCCGATGATGCGATTGCGGGCGATGGCCCGCGGACCGGGGTTGTCGAAGAGGACGGAGCTCATCGGGCGACCCTCCACTTCTTCTCGAGCTGACGTTGGACGAGTGAGAGCAGGGTGACCAGGACCACGAAGACCAGGGCGACCCAGAGAACGACGATGAGGCTGTTCTCGCCGCGCTCGTTGAGCACGCGGACGATTGTGCCCGCCTCGGCGACGGAGAAGCCGGCCGCGACGGTCGTGTTCTTCAGCAGGGCGATCAGCACGCTCATCAGCGGAGGGATCACCGAGCGGAAGGCCTGGGGCAGCACGACCTGGGTCATGGTCAGGCCGAAGTCGAGGCCGATCGCCCGTGCGGCCTCCGCTTGCCCGATCGGCACCGTGTTGATGCCGGACCGCAGGACCTCTGCGACGTAGGTCGCGGTGTAGAGGCTCAGAGCGCAGATCGCGAGGTTCGTGTAGTCGACGTCCGGCAGATCGAGCTTGGGATACCCGAACGCGAAGAAGAACATCACCAGGGTCAGCGGGGTGTTGCGGATGGTGTTCACGTAGACCGTGCCGACCGCGCGGGCGATCGGGATGGGCGAGACGCGCATCGCGCCGACCACCGTGCCGATCAGCAGAGCGAACACCAGCGAGACGCTGAAGAGGATCAGGGTGTTGCCGAAGGCCGGGACGTAGACGTCGAGGTTGTTCAACAGGACATCCATACGGCGGGCCCTTCTGTCGGATCGTTCAGGTGGTCGAGGGAGGAGGAGACCCCCGGACGGCGCGGACGCCGCCCGGGGCGCCTGCTAGTAGTCGTCGACCGACGGCTGGGTGACGGTCGTGCCGGACTGTCCGAGCGTCTCGTCGTAGATGGTGCTCCAGGTGTCGCCACCCTCGGTCAGCATCGTGTTGATGAAGTGGCGCAGCGCGTCGTCGTCCTTGGCCAGGCCGATGCCGTACAGCTCGGTGCTGAAGGGCTCGCCGACGACCTTGAGCTCGTCGGGCTTCTGCGCGGCGTAGCCGATCAGGATCGCGCCGTCGGTGGTGACGGCGTCGACGGTGCCGTCCGAGAGGGCGTCGACGCACTGCGAGTACGTGTCGAACTCCTCGGTCTTCACCTCGGGGTAGTTGGTGCGGATGTTCTGGATCGGGGTCGATCCGGTCGCCGAGCACACGGTGGTGTCCGCGCTCAGGTCGTCCGGCCCCGTGATCGAGTCGTTGTCGGCTGCCACCAGCAGCTGCTGTCCGGTCTCGAAGTAGGGTCCGGCGAAGCCGACCTGCTCCTTGCGCTTGTCGGTGATCGAGTAGGTGCCGACGTAGTAGTCGATGTCGCCGTTGACGATCGAGGCCTCGCGGTTCGCGGAGGGGATCGAGGTGTAGTTGATCTTGTCCTCGGAGAAGCCGAGGGATGCCGCGACCCACTTGGCGATCTCGATGTCGAAGCCGGAGCGCTCCCCGGTCGCCGCGTCGAGGTAGCCGAGACCGGGCTGGTCCTCCTTGACGCCGATGGTGATGGAGTCGTCGGCCTTCATCGACTCGAACGTCGGGCTGCCCTCGACCGTCACGTCCGAGGCGACCTCGTAGGAGGAGCCTCCCTCGGAGCCGGAGCCGGCCGAGCCGGAGTCACCGGCGCAGCCGGCGAGAGCGAGAGTCGCTGCTGCGAGTCCCGCGGTCATGAACATGAGCTTCGTGCGCATGATCGTCCTTCCTGGGGTGTGGCCCGCCGGGGCGGGCGATGTCGGATCGACCTCCGGAGGTCCGGGGCCCGATCTGTCGGATGGCTTCTGGTCGCGCCGGGACTAGTGCGTGATGAGCTTCGAGAGGAAGTCCTTGGCCCGGTCGGTGCGGGGCGCCGTGAAGAAGGACTCGGGGTCGGTGTCCTCGAGGATCTCGCCGTCCGCCATGAACACGACGCGGTCGGCGGCCTTGCGGGCGAAGCCCATCTCGTGGGTGACGACGATCATCGTCATCCCGTCCTTGGCGAGCCCGACCATCACGTCGAGCACCTCGTTGATCATCTCGGGGTCGAGGGCCGACGTCGGCTCGTCGAAGAGCATGACCTTGGGCTTCATCGCGAGGGCGCGCGCGATGGCGACCCGCTGCTGCTGGCCGCCGGACAGCTGGGCGGGCGTCTTGGATGCTTGGTGTCCGACTCCCACCCGGTCGAGCAGCGCCCGGGCCTGAGCCTCGGCCTCCTTGCGGGGCAGCTTGCGCACCTTGATCGGACCGAGCGTGACGTTCTCGAGGATCGTCTTGTGCGCGAAGAGATTGAATGACTGGAAGACCATGCCGACATCGGCGCGGAGGGCGGCGAGGCCCTTTCCCTCCTCGGGAAGGCGCTGGCCGTCGATCGAGATCGTGCCGCCGGAGATGGTCTCGAGCCTGTTGACGGTCCGGCACAGGGTCGACTTGCCGGACCCGGAGGGGCCCAGCACGACGACGACCTCGCCGCGATGGACCGTGAGATCGATGTCTTTCAGCGCCTGGAACTCGCCGTAGTGCTTCTGCACACGCTCGAGGACGACGAGGGGTTCACCGGCGGGAGCGGCGGAGCGCTCGTCCTGGGGGGCTGCAACCATGCCGTCAGAGAAGCACACGGGGATGGGCCGGTCAAATCATGAGGGAATTCTTAACCCAAGGGTAACAACCCACTCGTTCTCCAGCTTCGCGACGCCCTGGCGCCGGATCCTCTCAGGAACGGAGCGCAAAGGCGCTCTCGTAGAGGCAAACCGAGGCCGCGGTGGCCAGATTGAGCGATTCCGCCGCTCCGTAGATCGGCACCGCGACGACACCGTCGACGAGCTCGAGCGAGTCGTCCTCCAGCCCTCGGGCCTCGTTGCCGAACACCCAGACCGTCGGCTGGGCGAGGTCGCCCCGCGCGCGCACGTCGAGCAGATCCTCGCCCTTCACATCGGCCGCCACGGAGCGCAGACCCACGGACCCCAGGCGCTGGAGGACGTCGGCGAGATCAGCGCCGACAGCGACCGGGAGGTGGAAGAGCGATCCCGTGGTCGAACGCACCACCTTGGGGTTGTAGAGGTCGACGGAGCGGCCGGACAGCACGACGGCGTCGGCACCGGCGGCATCGGCGGCGCGGATGATCGTGCCGAGGTTGCCGGGGTCGCGCACCTCTTCGAGAACGGCGACCAGGCGCGGCTCCGAGGCGACGACGTCCTTGAGCGAGGTCGGGAACTGGCGGCAGACCGCGACGAATCCCTGCGGAGTGACCGTGTCGGCCATCGCATCGAGGACGTCCTCCGTGACGTACTCGATCTCGACGGCCGCATCCTCGGCCGCCGCGACGATCTCGGGGTGCCTTTCGAGGGCCGTCGGGGTCGCGAAGGACTCGACCAGCAGCTCCGGCCGGTACTGCAGCGCCTCCGCCACCGCCTGAGGGCCTTCCAGGAGGAAGAGCCCCGTCTCCTGCCGAGCCGGGCGCCGGGTGAGCTTCGCCACGGAGCGGACGCGGGGAGAACGGGGATTGTCGAGCATGCCGCGAGCCTATCGGCGGGGCCCTTCCGCACCCGGCAGACACGTCGCGCGGGAGGGACGCGGCCGGGAACGACGGAGGGGGCCTCGACCTCTCGGTCGCGACCCCCTCCGGGAGGCTCAGCCGACTACGCGGCCTTCGGGGCCGAGGTGTCAGCGGGCAGGGCGCTCTTCGCTGTCGCCACGAGCGAAGCGAAGGTCGCGGGCTCGGTCACGGCGAGGTCCGCGAGGATGCGGCGGTCGACCTGGACTCCGGCCAGGGCGAGGCCCTGGATGAAGCGGTTGTAGGTCAGGCCGTTCGCGCGGGACGCGGCGTTGATGCGCTGGATCCAGAGACGACGGAACTCGCCCTTCCTGGCTCGGCGGTCGCGGTACGAGTAGACGAGGGAGTGGGTGACCTGCTCCTTCGCCTTGCGGTAGAGGCGCGAACGCTGCCCACGGTATCCCGAGGCGCGCTCGAGGATGACGCGACGTTTCTTGTGGGCGTTGACCGCCCTCTTCACTCTTGCCATTGCTGTTTCTTCCTATCGATCCTGGTCGGTGAGGTAGCGGACTGCGTGGGCAGTGAGCTACAGACCGAGAAGCTTCTTGGCGACCTTCGCGTCCTGCGGAGCGAGGACCTGGTCCTGGTTGAGGCGGCGGGTGCGGACGCTGGACTTCGACTCCAGGTTGTGACGCATACCGGCCTGCTGCTTCATGACCTTGCCGGAGCCGGTCACCTTGAAGCGCTTCTTGGCACCCGAGTGGGTCTTCATCTTGGGCATGTTCTCTCCTTGTGAACGTCACACCGCGCACAGCGGGGCGAAACCGGTGCCCCACGAACGGGGCGTTCACCGGCCCCGAGGCCGGGGCGGCGAAGTACTAGACGGACTCGGCCTCGGCCGTGTCCTCGGGGGTGTTGGCCTCTCGGCGAGCGGCGCGGACCGCATTGGCCTCGGCCTTCGCCTCGGACTTGTTCTTCAGCGGGCCGATGACCATCACCATGTTGCGACCGTCGATGGTCGGGGTGGACTCGACCTGGCCGAACTCGGCGACGTCCTCCGCGAAACGCTGGAGGAGGCGGACGCCCATCTCGGGGCGGGACTGCTCGCGACCGCGGAAGAGGATCATCGCCTTCACCTTGTCGCCGGCCTTGAGGAAGCCCTCGGCGCGCTTGCGCTTGGTCTCGTAGTCGTGCTTGTCGATCTTCAGACGGAAACGAACCTCCTTGAGGATCGTGTTCGCCTGGTTACGACGGGCTTCCTTGAGCTTCTGCGCCTGCTCGTACTTGAACTTGCCGTAGTCCATGATCTTGGCGACGGGCGGCTTGGAGTTGGGGGCGACCTCGACCAGGTCCAGGTCTGCGTCCTGCGCGAGTCGCAGAGCGACCTCGATCTTGACGACGCCGACCTGTTCTCCGGCGGGACCCACGAGGCGGACCTCGGGGACGCGGATACGGTCGTTGGTACGGGGATCGCTGATTGCGTTTCTCCTCTGATCTCGGTGAGTGCAGCTGCGCTGCCGGAGTCTTCTCCAGTGCACCCGAGAGAGGTGATCGTCCCGTCCGTGTCGCGCATGCAACACGGCACTCGCACCCTGTGACGCGGTTCCCGAGGCGGACCTCGGGAGCCGCAGCCCTGCCGCCACCGGTCTGGTCGACCGTCGGAGGCGGAGTGCTTCTAACCCGGTAACCTTGTGAAGCGGTCAAGCGCGGGTGGGAGAATCTCCACTTTCGAACCGAGGACATGCCTCGGAGCCCGGACAACCATAGCAGACCTGCAGCCCACGCGACAGCGCGGACCCGGCCGCAGTGCATGCTGTCGTGTGCGCCCCGCGACCCCTCTACGCACGGACGACGAACGAAGGACCCATGGCTCAGCACGACGACGACTACGCACGACGCTTCGGCGACGGCGGGAACGCCTCCGACGAGGACGCCGCCCGCGATATCGCGGAGGTCCCGGCCGTGGAGATCATCACCACGGCGGCCGTGCACCTCATGAGCGCCGCCGCCGTGAAGTGCGGACTCGCCGACGAGCCCGGAGCACAGGTCGACCTCGACGAGGCCCGCAAGCTCATCAACGCACTCGCCGGGCTCGTCACCGCCGGTGCACCCGACATCAGCGACATGCACGCGCGGAGCCTCCGCGACGGGCTGCGCACTCTCCAGCTCGCCTTCCGCGAGGCCTCGCCCATCGCCGACCCGATCGGCAAGGGTCCCGGCGAGAAGTGGACCGGCCCGGTCACCTGACTCCGGGTCAGGAGGCGGAGGCGAGCTGCAGGGTCAGGGAGTCGACTCGTGCGGCCACGACCGCATCGGCCGCCCACCGCTCGCCCAGGCGGGCGATCAGGGCGCCGAGCGCCTCCTGATCGAGTCCCGGTCGTAGGTGCAGCACGACGACGAGTTCCGGCCCGGTGAGCCGCTGCGCCGGGTCGCCCGCGCGGACGTCGAGCGACGCGACGATCGGCTCCCCCGCCGCGCCCGCGCGCAGCGCGTCGATCACGTCCGGGTCGTCCGCCGAGGGACGCCAGTCGCCGCCCTCGGCGATCGACCACAGCGCCGGACGCCGCACCGCGAACTCCCGCTCCGATCCCGGGTCGAGGACCATCACCTCGGTGCCCTCCGCGACGGCGGCCAGAGCCGCGCGGCGGCCGTCCACCGGGACCGGACGGGCGAAGGGGTCCCACCGCCGCATGCTGTCGACTCCGCTGAAGACGGGGAGGACCGTGCGGCCATCGGGGCCCGCCACCGTGACGATCGCGAGCTCCTGCGTCTTGTCCGCCCGAAGACCCGCTGTCCCCTCGCCTTCCTCGCCGACGCGGGCGACCAGGGGGATGAGCAGCCTGGACGTGCGCAGCGCGTCGATGACGGCCTCCGGACCCCGCGATCCCTCGGCGAACTCGTCGAGCGCCGCGACCAGCGCCTCCGGAGCGCTGCCGTCATCGGCCGGCGCCGCGCTCGGTTCGAAATGCCGGCCGGCCCACGGAGCCCCCGCGGAGTCGGTCAGGTGCGCCGGGAGCGGCCGGGGCTCACTCGGATGCGACATCCAGCGCCTCCGCGAGCGTGAACGCGCCCGCGTACAGCGCCTTGCCGATGATGGCGCCCTCGAGGCCCTGCGGGACGAGATCGCGCAGAGCAGCGATGTCGTCGAGGTTCGAGACCCCGCCCGAAGCGATGACCGGTCGGTGCGTGCGCGCCATGACCTGCTCGAGCAGCTCGAGGTTCGGACCCTTGAGGGTGCCGTCCTTCGTGACGTCGGTGACGACGTAGCGGGTGCAACCCGCCTCCTCCAAACGATCGAGGACGTGCCAGAGGTCGCCGCCCTCCTTCGTCCAGCCGCGGGCCGCGAGGGTGGTTCCGCGCACATCGAGGCCGACCGCGATCTGATCCCCGTACTGAGCGATGACGCTCGCCGCCCACTCCGGGTTCTCGAGAGCCGCCGTACCGAGATTGATCCGCTTGGCGCCGGCGCTCAGTGCCGACTCGAGGCTGCGGTCGTCGCGGATGCCGCCGGAGAGCTCGACGTTGACGCCCTTGACCTGGCGGATCACCTTCTTCATGATGCCGTGGTTGTCGCCCCGGCCGAAGGCGGCGTCGAGGTCGACGAGGTGGATCCACTCGGCGCCCTGGTCGGCCCAGTCGCCGGCGGCGTCGATCGGGTCGCCGTAGTTGGTCTCGGTTCCCGCCTCGCCCTGGGTGAGTCGCACGGCCTTGCCGCCGGCCACATCGATAGCGGGCAGGAGGACCAGGCCCGGGGCCTTCGTGAACTCGCTCATCGTCATCCTCAGTCTCGGATCCGCTGCCGGCCGCGGGAGGCGCCGACCACCGGCCGATCCTAGTTCGTGCGGAGGGTGCCCAGCCAATTGGCGAGTAGGCGCAGCCCGGCAGCGCCGGACTTCTCGGGGTGGAACTGCGTCGCCGAGAGCGGCCCGTTCTCGACGGCCGCGATGAACGGCCCGCCGTGCTCGGCCCAGGTCACCGCGGGCCGGGGGAACGGCGGCATCACCTCGAGCGACCACTCCCGCGCACCGTAGGAGTGCACGAAGTAGAAGCGCTCGTCGGCGATCCCCTCGAACAGCAATGAGCCCTCGGGAGCGGAGACGGTGTTCCAGCCCATGTGCGGCACGACCTCCGCCGGCAGGAGATCGACCGTTCCCGGCCACTCCCCCAGCCCCCGGCTCTCGACACCGCGCTCGACGCCGCGCTCGAAGAGCACCTGCATCCCCACGCAGATCCCCAGCACAGGTCGCCCGCCGGCGAGCCGCGTCTCGATGATCTCGCCTCCGCCCGCACGGGTGAGGGCGGACATCACCGCGTCGAAGGCACCGACACCCGGCACAAGGAGGCCGTCGGCCTCGAGCGCGCGCCGACGGTCGCCTGTCAGCTCGACGTCCGCTCCCGCGAGCTCGAGCGCCTTGACGGCCGAGTGCACATTGCCCGAGCCGTAGTCGTAGACGACGACCGACGGGCGGGCCGGGCTCACAGAGCGCCCTTGGTCGACGGAACGCCGGAGACGAGCGGGTCCAGCGCCTTGGCCTGGCGGAAGGCGCGCGCGAAGGCCTTGAACTCGGCCTCGGCGATGTGGTGCGGGTCGCGTCCGCCGAGCACGGTCACGTGCACGGTCAGACCGGCGTTGAAGGCGATGGCCTCGAAGACGTGACGGACCATCGAGCCGGTGAAGTGCCCGCCGATCAGGTGCAGAGCGAAGCCCTCCGGCTCGCCGGTGTGCACGAGGTACGGGCGCCCGGAAATGTCGACGACAGCCTGGACCAGTGCCTCGTCGAGCGGGACCAGCGCGTCGCCGAAACGCGAGATCCCGGCCTTGTCGCCGAGGGCCCGACGGATGGCGGTGCCGAGCACGATGGCGATGTCCTCGGCCGTGTGGTGGATGTCGATCTCGATGTCGCCCTGTGCGCGAACCCGCAGGTCGGTGAGCGAGTGCTTCGCGAAGGCGGTCAGCAGGTGGTCGAAGAACGGCACGCCCGTCTCGAGGTCCGCGACGCCGGTGCCGTCGAGGTCGAGCGAGAGCTCGATACGCGACTCGCTGGTGGCGCGGCTGAGAGAGGCTGTGCGCCCGGGTGCGGCGCTCGGGGGGGTCATGCCCCCAGTCTATTCGCGCGCGAGGACCGCTCCCGGGAGAGCGCTCACTCCCGGGAGAGCGCCACGGCCGCGGCCGCCGCCGGCGCCGGCAGCGAGCCGAGCGCCTCCAGGAACGCCGTCGTCTCGGCCTCCGTGCCGGCGCTGACGCGCAGGTGCCCGGGTATGTCGACGTCCCGGATGAGGACTCCGCGGGCGAGCAGCCCCTCGAAGACGGCCGCCGGATCCTCCACTCCGCCGAAGAGGACGAAATTGCTGCCGGTCGCGTGCGGACGGTACCCCAGCTCTCGAAGGCCGGAGACCATGCGGTCGCGCTGCTCGATGATCTCGCCGACCATAGCGAGCATCTCCTCGGCGTGCGCGAGCGCCGCGGTCGCCGCGGCCTGCGTCAGCGCGGACAGGTGGTAGGGGAGCCGCACCAGCCGCAACGCGTCGACGACGGCGGGGTCCGCCGCGAGGTAGCCGAGGCGGACGCCCGCGAAGGCGAAGGCCTTGCTCATCGTGCGTGAGACCACGAGGCGCGGCCGACCGGGCAGGAGGCTGAGGGCCGTCGGCGCCTCGCGCCCGGCGAACTCGGCGTACGCCTCGTCGACCACGACGACTCCCTCGGTAGCCTCGTAGACGGCCTCGATCGTCGCGAGATCGAGCGGCGTGCCGGTGGGGTTGTTGGGTGCGCAGAGGAACACGATGTCCGGACTGACGCGTCGGACCTGCTCCGCCGCGTACGCCGCCCCGATCGCGAAGTCGGCCTCACGCTCGACAGGGATCCACTCTGTGCCGCTGCCGGACGCGAGGATCGAGTACATCGAGTAGGTCGGCGCGAAACCGAGCAGCGAGCGGCCCGGTCCGCCGAAGGCCTGCAGCACGTGCTGAAGAACCTCGTTCGACCCGTTCGCCGCCCAGACGCCGTCAGCGGTGACCCCGTGGCCGAGGTACCCGGCAAGCGCCTCGCGCAGCTCGCGGAACTCGCGATCCGGGTAGCGGTTGACCGTGCGGAGCGCCTCAGCGACGCGTTCCACGATGTCCGCGATCACTCCGTCGGGAATCGGATGCGTGTTCTCGTTGACGTTGAGGGCCACGGGCACGAGGGCCTGCGGGGCACCGTAGGGGTGCTTACCCCGGAGATCGTCGCGGAGGGGAAGGTCATCGAGTGTGGTCACCCCGAGATGCTATCGGGGGGCACGACGCGAACTCGAGGGGCCGACCCGCTCAGCGCCCGGTCTCGTAACGTGCCGGGATCGCGAGGCGCTGACCCGGCTCGAGGCCGGCGCTCGAGAGCTGGTTGAGAGAGAGGATGTCGTCGACCACGTCTCGGGGATCGTCATGGGGAGCGAGCTCCTCCGCGAGCGACCAGAGCGACTGCCCCGCATGCACGGTGACGTACTGGAACTCGACTCCGGCGGGGTCGCCCGACGCCACCGCTCCGCCTCCGTTGAGGCCGAAGACGAAGGCACCCGCCACGATCGGCAGAGCCCCCAGAATCGCGACGACGGCACGGCCGCGCCGCGTCAACCTCAGGTGCGTGCGGGCGACGAGCGCACCCTCTTCGAACGACGGCGTCGCGAACGCGGGCTGCGCCGTGCTGGAGTGCAGCGTGGTCATGAGCTGTGCGGTCATGTGATCGCTCCTTTCACCAGGATCCGGGGTGGCCCTCGGCCGGGAGGGCCACCCCGAACGCCTGTACCGAACATATCTTCGAGTCACGCGTTCGTCAAGTGACGTGCACGCGGCATCCGTACTAGACCTGCGGCGCGACACACTCGAACGAATGTTCCGCTCCGCGGCTCCCGACGGATACAGTTTCGAGAGCCTGGTTGCAGTACAGCAGCGACCACCGACATTCGACGTCGGCTCGTGACCGGGCGGGCGCGCACGCGGCGTGCGCGCCGAGAGAGGGAGCATCGTGAGCGACGCGCAGAGGGCCGGGACCTCGGCCGCCAAGACGAAGTCGGCGGCAGGCCGGCGCCGAAAGAATCTGAGTGCCAAGCAGCTCGCGATCCTCGAGGCGATCCAGCGCTCGGTGTCGAGCCGCGGCTACCCGCCGAGCATGCGCGAGATCGGCGACGCAGTCGGGCTCGCCTCACTCTCGAGTGTGACCCATCAGCTCAATCAGCTCGAGCTCAGCGGCTACCTCCGCCGCGACCCGAACCGCCCGCGCGCTCTCGAGATCCTGATCGATGTGCCGAGCTCGACCGAGGACGACGGGTCCTTCGAGTCGACGGCGACAGTCGGCGACGCGGCGATGGTGCCGCTCGTCGGGCGGATCGCCGCCGGTGTGCCGATCATGGCCGACCAGCAGATCGATGAGGTCTTCCCGCTCCCCCGCCAACTCGTCGGCAAGGGCGAGCTCTTCATGCTCAAGGTGGTCGGTGAGTCGATGATCGACGCGGCCATCTGCGACGGCGACTGGGTCGTCGTCCGCTCGCAGCGCACCGCCGAGAACGGCGAGATCGTTGCGGCCATGCTGGACGGCGAGGCGACCGTCAAGGTGCTCCGCCAGCGCGACGGCCACACCTGGCTGCTTCCCCGCAACTCCAACTTCGAGCCGATCCTCGGCGACGAGGCCGAGGTGCTCGGCAAGATCGTCGCGGTCCTGCGCTCGGTCTGAGCGGCCCGGACGAGAACGGGGTCGATCGGCGTGTAGCCGACCGACCCCGTTCTCATCGCCCCTCCCCTCAGACCGCCGCGGTCTGCACGAGCGAAGAGCGTGCAGCGGCCGCCGCGATGACCATCGCCCGTAGCGACGCGACCGTCTCGGCGTAGCCGCGCGTCTTCAGACCGCAGTCCGGGTTGATCCAGAGCTGGCGAGCCGCGATCGATGCCAGCGCGGTGGCGACGAGCTCGGAAAGCTCTTCACTGCCGGGAACCCTCGGCGAGTGGATGTCGTACACCCCCGGGCCGATCCCCCGCGCGAAGCCCGAGCGCTCGATGTCGCCGACGACCTCCATCCGCGAGCGCGCCGCCTCGATACTCGTGACGTCCGCGTCGAGCCTGTCGATCGCGTCGATCACCACGCCGAACTCGGAGTAGCAGAGGTGCGTGTGGATCTGGGTCGCCGGAGCGGCTCCCCCGGTCGCCAAACGGAACGCACCGACCGACCACTCCAGGTAGTGCGGCTGAGCCCCCGTCTCGAGCGGCAGCAGCTCGCGCAGGGCAGGCTCGTCGACCTGCACGATTCGGATCCCGGCCTGCTCGAGATCGGCGATCTCGTCCCGCAGCGCGAGAGCGACCTGATCCGCCGTCTCGGCGAGCGGCTGGTCGTCGCGCACGAACGACCATGCGAGGATCGTGACAGGCCCGGTCAGCATGCCCTTCACCGGCCGATCGGTGAGTGACTGCGCGTACCGAGACCACTCGACCGTGATCGGCGCGGGGC
The DNA here is from genome assembly GCF_001634385.1 of Rathayibacter tanaceti. Lineage (GTDB taxonomy): Bacteria > Actinomycetota > Actinomycetes > Actinomycetales > Microbacteriaceae > Rathayibacter > Rathayibacter tanaceti. The sequence goes on from NZ_LIIN01000004.1 coordinate 27,423, forward strand.
GGGCGACGTCCCCCCACAGCAGTGAGGGCCGAGTACACCGGCTGCCGTACGACTGGACCCATCCGTTCCGGGTGACCGCGAATCCGTCGAGGTTCTCGGCGAAGTACTGCACCATGTCGTTGCGCTCCGGCTCCCCGTGCACCACCACGTCGAGGCCGATCTCCTCCTGGAGCCGCACGACCCGTTCGATCTCGGCGCGCATCCGCTCGACGTACTCGCCGGACGAGAGGGCTCCCCGACCCGCCGCCGCCCGCGCGGTTCGGATCTCGCGGGTCTGCGGGAACGAGCCGATCGTGGTCGTCGGCAGCACGGGAAGGCCGAGCGCTTCCTTCTGCGCCGCTCGGCGCTCCGGGGCCGGAGCTCGGTGACGGTTCTCGGGCACCAGGGTCGCTGCGCGGCTGCGGACGGAGCCGTCCCGCACTCCAGGCGCGTTCCGCCTGTCCTCGAGGGCGGCGGCCGCGGCGGCGAGCTCGCTCCCGATGGCACCGCGTCCCTTCTGCAGCCCCCGGGCGAGCACCGCGATCTGCTCGACCTTCTGGTCGGCGAAGGCGAGCCAGGAGGCGAGCCGCGGGTCGAGGTCCGGCTCGTCGGCGACGTCGTGGGGCACATGGAAGAGGGACGTGGAGCTCGAGACCGCGAGGTGGGCGGCGATCGGCCGCAGCGCCTCCGCCCGCTCGAGAGCGGCTGACAGGTCACCGCGCCAGACGTTGTGACCGTCGATCACCCCCGCGACGAGCACGGTGCGGTCAAGACCGGGAACGTGCTCGGGGGCGGAGCCCTTGACCAGGTCGAGGCTCACCGCCTCGACACCGGCCGAGACGAGCACCGGGAGGGCGTCACCGAGGCTGCCGTACGGCGCGGCGACGAAGATCGCGGGGCGATCCTCCGCCTCCGACAGCAGTGCGTAGGCCTCCTCGGCGGCGGCCAGCACTCGTTCGCGGGAGACACCGAGCGACTCGGAGACCAGCGCAGGCTCGTCGAGCTGCACCCAGTCGGCGCCGGCGGAGCGGAGCCGGGCGATCAACTCCCGGTAGACGGGGAGGAGATCGGCCAGGCGGGACAGCGGCTCGAAGCCCGCGGGCGCCCTGTCGCTCGGCTTCGCGAGCAGGAGGTAGGTGACCGGTCCGACCAGCACGGGACGCGTCCGGAACCCCGCTGCACGCGCCTCCTCGACCTCGCGCACCCGACGGTCGTCGGCGAGCGAGAACGCGGTCTCCGGTCCGATCTCGGGAACGAGATAGTGGTAGTTCGAGTCGAACCACTTCGTCATCTCGAGCGGTGCGCGCTCGCCGTCCCCTCTCGCGAGGATGAAGGACCCGGCGAGGTCGACAGCGCCGTCGACCACGAGATCCGCGAAACGCTCAGGGATCGCGCCGACCGCGAGCGTCGTGTCGAGCACCTGGTCGTAGAACGAGTGCGCCTCGGGGATCGACGAGTCGTCACGACCGAGTCCGAGGGAGTGCAGACGCCGGCGAGTCTCGCTGCGCAGGGCGGCGGCCTCCACCTCCAGCTGGTCGGCGGTGATCGTGCCCGACCAGAAGCCCTCGACGGCCTTCTTCAGCTCGCGACGGCGCCCGATGCGGGGGTAGCCGAGGACGGTTCCGGTCGGGAAGGCAGATGTCGTGCTCATGCGGTTCGCTCCTGGAGTGACGGGGTGGATGGAGGGAGGGCGGTCGGGCGGGACGTGGAGCCGGGCAGTAGCCCGCTCTCGGCCAGCACGGCCAGCACCGGCTCGTGACGGTTGAAGGCGTAGAGGTGGACGGCCGGCGCGCCGCCGTCGACGAGTGTGCGGACGAGTCGGGCGGCGTGGTCGACTCCGATGCGGCAGCGTGCCTCGTCGTCGGGCTCAACATCGAGGGCGATCGCCAGCTCGGCCGGCACGTCCTCCCCGCTCAGCTCGAGCATGCGGCGCAGTCGAGCGGGGCTCGTCACCGGCATCACGCCCGGAACGATCGGCATGCGCAGACCAGCAGCACGCGCGCGATCGACGAAGCGAAGGTAGTCCTCAGCATGGAAGAAGAGCTGGGTGAGAGCGAAGGACGCGCCCGCCGCCTCCTTCGCGAGCAGCACATCGATGTCCTGGGTACGCGAGCGGGAGCGAGGGTGCCCGTTGGGGAACGCCGCGACCGCGACCTGCGCGTGCGGCCGAGCGGACACCTCCACCCGTTGGGCGTGGGGCAGGCCGGGCACCGGCAGCGCTCCATAGGGCTCCCGCTCGGCCTGGACCCGGTGGATGAGCTGCACCAGCTCGGCGGCGCTGCCGAGTTCACCGAGGAACGGCTCCCCCTCGGCAGCGTCGGCGGGAGGGTCGCCGCGCAACGCGAGGAAACGGGTCACCCCGGCCTCGAGGAACTCGCGAACCAGGCGGCTCGCCTGCGCAGGAGTGGAGCCTGCGCAGGTCAGGTGCGCGAGCGCCTCGGTGCCCGTGTGCTCGCGCACGTACCGCAGGATGTCCAGTGACGCGCCTCGCGAGGAGCCTCCTGCACCGTAGGTCACCGACACGAACGAGGGTCCGGCCGCGGCGAGCCGGTCGACGGTCCTCGTCAGTGCGGCAGCACCCCCGGACGTCCGCGGCGGATAGATCTCGAACGAGAAGGGGACGCTCGGACACGCGGGATCCGCAGCTGTCCCTGATCGGTGCACTGACACGGCTGTGCCCTCCGTTCCTCGGCCCGGTCCCCGCGAGGGGTCGGCTGGGTTCGGGCGGGTGCCGGGCTCGGCTGTCGCTCCGTGCGCCGGATGGCGCCTCGCGGATCAGAGTAGGAAGGCAGCGGGGTGGCGTCGAGGTCCATGACGATCTGTGAACCGGCGTGACGCCGTGTGTCGCGCCGGGATGCACGAAGCGCCCGCCTCGACGAGACGGGCGCTTCGAGTGCGGATCAGGCCTCGACTGCCGCGGGCGGCGCGGCGAATCGGGCGAGGGAGCCCGCGAGATCGGCGTGCACGAGGGCGCTCACTCGCGTGCCGCCCTCGACGTACTGCGTCGAGAGGATCCGGCCGCTGCGGTGGAGATTCGAGATCACGTCACCGCGGTCGTAGGGCACGAGCAGATCGATCTCGACGTCCGGCTCGGGCAGGATCCCGGCGATCCTCGCCTCCAGCTCGTCGATCCCCTCGCCGCTGCGCGCCGACACGAAGACCGCGTCCGGGGCGAGCCCCCGGAGCACGAGGCGCGTGCCCTCGTCGACCAGGTCGGCCTTGTTGAAGGCGATGATCTCGGGGATGGTACGCGCACCGACCTCGCCGATCACGTCGCGGACCGTGGCAATCTGCCCCGCGGGGTCGGGGTGCGACGCGTCCACCACGTGGACGATCACATCGGAGTCGGCCACCTCCTCGAGCGTCGAGCGGAACGCCTCGACCAGCTGATGCGGCAGCGCGCGGACGAAGCCGACCGTGTCGGCCAGCGTGTACAGGCGTCCGTCACTGGTCTGCGCCTTGCGGACGGTCGCGTCGAGGGTCGCGAACAGGGCGTTCTCGACCAGGACGCCCGCGTGCGTCATCCGGTTGAGCAGGCTCGACTTGCCCGCGTTGGTGTACCCGGCGATCGCCACCGACGGGACGGAGTTGCGCTTGCGATTGGCGCGCTTCGCCTCCCGGGCCGGCTTCATCGCGGTGATCTGCTTGCGCAGCCGCGCCATGCGCGTGTGGATCCGGCGGCGGTCGAGCTCGATCTTGGTCTCACCGGGACCGCGCGAGCCCATGCCTGCGCCGGCGCGACCTGACCGCCGGCCTGGCGGGACATCGACTCGCCCCATCCGCGGAGTCGAGGGAGGAGGTACTCGAGCTGCGCGAGCTCGACCTGCGCTTTGCCTTCGCGGCTCTTGGCGTGCTGGCTGAAGATGTCGAGGATCACCGCTGTACGGTCGATCACCTTCACCTTCACGACGTCTTCGAGGGCTCTGCGCTGGCTGGGGGCGAGCTCGGTGTCGGCGACCACCGTGTCGGCGCCGAGCGCCGCGACGAGGGCTGCGAGCTCCTGCGCCTTGCCCTTGCCCAGATAGGTGCTCGGGTCGGGGTGCGGGCGCCGCTGCAGCAGCCCGTCGAGGACGGTCGCCCCAGCGGTCTCGGCGAGGGCGGCGAGTTCGTGCAGAGAGTTCTCCGCATCCTCGAGGGAGTTCTGCGAGTACACGCCGATCAGGACGACGTTCTCGAGTCGCAGCTGACGGTACTCGACCTCGGTGACGTCCTCGAGCTCGGTGGAGAGGCCGGCGACGCGACGCAGAGCTTGCCGGTCATCGCGATCGAACTGCTCGCCGTCGCTGTTCTCGCCCTCCTGGCCGGTGCTCTGCAACGCCTGGGCTCCGCCCGCGACGAAGCGCGAGTACCCTGCCGACCGCGACTGCGCGTTCGCCAGGACCCTCGAGACGACGTCGACGCCCTCGGTCGTGCCGGTCTCGTTCAGGTCTTCCGTCATCCGGATAACACTAACTCCTCAGGTGTTGATAGGTTCACTTCTCATGGCCGCCGAGCACTACTTCTCGAGTACTCCTGACGGTGATCTCAAGCCCCGCAGGATCCCGGTCCGCCTGGCCGGTCGCGACCTCGAGGTCACGACGGCCGGAGGGGTCTTCAGTCCCGGCCACCTCGATCTCGGCACCCGTGTCCTGCTGAGCGCTGTTCCGGATGCTCCCGCCGACGGCGACCTGCTGGACCTCGGCTGCGGCTGGGGGCCGATCGCTCTCGCGCTCGCCCTCGGCTCCCCCGACGCCCGGGTGTGGGCGGTCGATGTCAACCAGCGTGCGCTGGAGCTCGTTCGTCGCAATTGCGACGAACTCGGCATCTCTACCATCAACGCGGTGCTGCCCGAGGATGTTCCCGAGGACATCAGCTTCCGCACCATCTGGTCGAACCCGCCGATCAGGATCGGTAAGGAGGAGCTGCACCTGCTGCTCGAGCGCTGGCTTCCCCGCCTCGAGGAAGGGGCCGACGCCTGGCTCGTCGTGCAGCGCAACCTCGGCTCCGACTCGCTCCAGAGCTGGCTCGAGCAGGCGTTCACAGGACGACTCGACGTCGAGCGCTCCTCCTCCGCGAAGGGCTTCCGGGTCCTCCGGACCACCCGACTCGACTGAAGCGGCGTCGGCCGGTCAGTCGATGCGGATGGTGCCGGTGAAGACGAGCTCGGCCGGGCCGGAGAGGCCGACGTGCTCGCCCTCCTCGGTGGCGAACATGCTGACGCCCAGCACGCCGCCCGGCACCTCGACGCGCCAGGACTGAGGCGCACGGGCCCCTGCCCAGTAGCGCACGGCCAGGGCCGCCGCGGCCGCACCGGTGCCGCAGCTCAGCGTCTCGCCGCTGCCGCGCTCGTGCACCCGCATGCGGATGCGGCCGATGCCGTCGTGCACGAGGGGCTCACCCGGCACCACGAACTCGATGTTGGCGCCGTCGGCCGGCTCGGGCTCGAGCTGCGGGATGTAGGTGAGGTCGGCCGAGTCGAGTTCCTCGTCGTTGCTCAGCGCCACGACGACGTGAGGGTTGCCGAGGTCGATCCCGAGACCCGGACGCGCGACCTTCAGCTCCTTCGCCCGGACGAGCGGCTCGCCACCGGCGAGCTGCCAGCGTCCCAGGTCGACCTGGAAGCCGGCGCCACTGCGGGTCACATCGCGGACCCCGGCACGGGTGCCGATGGGCAGAGTGTCGCCGGGTTCGAGGGAGGCGAGACCACCGGCGAGGAGGAAGGCGGCGTACACGCGGATGCCGTTGCCGCACATCTCGGCGACCGATCCGTCGGCGTTCCGGTAGTCCATGAACCACTCCGCCTCGCTCTCCTCCGCGAGCGCGACGGCCCCCTCGGGCAGTGCTCGCGAGCGGACGGCCCGGATCACTCCGTCGGCGCCGACGCCGAAATGGCGGTCGCAGATCATCGCGACCTGCGCGGGCGAGAGCTCGACCTCACCGTCGGGGTCGCTGTAGAGCACGAAGTCGTTGCCGGTGCCCTGGCCCTTGGTGAAGTGCAGCTCGATGGTCATGGCGCACAGCCTAGCGAGGAGCCGCAACGGCGACCTGGGCGGCGGCGCGCGCTCGCGCCGCGAGGTCGGGGGCGTCGTACGGGAGGCGGTGCGCGCCCGCGTACCGCCGGAACCAGCTGTTCTGCCTGCGGGCGTATCGGCGCGTGAGCGCCTGGGTGGCCGCTATCGCCTCCTGCTCGGTCAGATCGCCCGCACGCTGTGCCAGGGCCTGGGCGTAGCCGATCGCGCGGCCCGCGGTGACGCCCCGCTCGATGCCGCGAGCGACGAGACCCTCGACCTCCTCGAGCATGCCACCGGCCCACATCCGTTCGACGCGGCGGTCGAGGCGCCGCACCAGCTCGTCGCGCGGCGCTTCGAGGAGCAGGATCGCCGCCGACCGCCACGCGAGGGGGTCGTCGGACATCAGGCCGCTGTGCGTGCTTCCGCCGTTCAGCTCGGCGATCTCGAGGGCTCGGATGATCCGCCGCGCGTTGTGCGGGCCGATCCGCTGGGCGACGGCGGCGTCGATCCTCCGCAGCCGCTCCGTAAGGACGCCGAGGCCCTCCCGTTCCGCCGTCTCTTCCAGCCGTCGGCGGACCTGCGGGTCGGTTCCGGCGAAGGAGAACTCGAAGAGGACGCTCGAGACGTAGAGTCCGGAACCGCCGACAAGGATCGGCGTCCCACCCCGCGCGAGGATCCCCTCGATCGCGGCCCGCGCCTCGCGCTGGTAGCGAGCGACCGAGGCCTCCTCCGTGACGTCGAGCACGTCGAGCAGGTGGTGCGGCACGCCCCGGCGCTCGTCAAGCAGAAGCTTGGCGGTGCCGACGTCCATGCCGCGGTAGAGCTGCATGGCGTCGGCATTGACGACCTCGGCCGACCCGCCGTCCGCGCACACCGACTCCGCGAGGTCGAGGGAGAGCTCGGACTTACCCGTACCGGTGGCGCCGACGATCGCGATCAGCTGGGGAACGCGAGCCGCAGGATCAGCGCTCGCCATCGGCGGCGTCGTAGATCGGCGTCGTCAGGGTGCTGCTGCCGCGGACCCGGAGCGACGGCAGACCGAGCGAGACCCGGGGCGCCGGGCGCACCGACAGTTGCGGGCGCTCCGCACGACTCGGTCTGCGCGCGATCCCAGGCGTCGCCTGCGCGCGTGCGACGGATCGTCAACGGCGCACCGTCCGGCGAATCGGCCAGCAGGTAGAAGGGCGCAGCGCGAGTGACGAGCACCGAGACGACATCGCCGGGGCGGGGCCGCTCGGAGCCGGTCGGCACGTCGAAGTGGACGAGGCGGCTGTCCTCCGCCCGCCCGCTCAGCCGACGGGTCTCGGTGTCGCGGCGGCCCTCGCCCGTAGCGACGAGGACCTGGACCTGGCGGCCGACGACCGCGCGGTTCTCTTCTTCGCTGATCGCGTCCTGCAAGGCGACGAGGCGCTCGTAACGCTCTTGCACAACGGCCTTGGGGATCTGGTCGGGCAGGCCCGCTGCGGGGGTGCCGGGTCGGATGGAGTACTGAAAGGTGAAGGCCGAGGCGAAGCGCGCCTCCGCGACCACGCGGAGCGTCTCCTGGAAGTCCTCCTCGGTCTCGCCGGGGAAGCCGACGATGATGTCGGTGCTGATGGCGGCATTCGGGATGCGCGCCCGAACGCGGTCGAGGATCCCGAGGAAGCGGTCGGAGCGGTAGGAGCGCCGCATCGCCCGCAGGATGCGGTCGGAACCGGACTGCAGCGGCATGTGCAGCTGCGGCATCACGGCCGGGGTCTCGGCCATCGCGTCGATCACGTCATCGGTGAAGGCGGCGGGATGCGGGCTGGTGAAGCGGATGCGCTCGAGCCCGTCGATGGTGCCCGCCGCGCGCAGCAGCTTCGAGAACGCCTGCCTGTCACCGAACTCGACACCGTAGGAGTTGACGTTCTGACCGAGGAGGGTCACCTCGATCGCGCCGTCGTCCACGAGCGCCTGGATTTCCGCGAGGACATCGCCCGGACGGCGGTCCTTCTCCTTGCCGCGCAGCGAGGGCACGATGCAGAAGGTGCAGGTGTTGTTGCAGCCGACCGAGATCGACACCCAGCCGCTGTAGGTGGAGTCGCGCTTGGTCGGCAGGGTAGACGGGAAGACGTCCAGTGATTCGAGGATCTCGAGCTGTGCTTCGTCGTTGTGCCGCGCGCGCTCGAGGAGGCTGGGCAGAGCGCCCATGTTGTGCGTGCCGAAGACGACGTCGACCCAGGGGGCTCGTTCGAGGATGACGTTCTTGTCCTTCTGCGCGAGGCAGCCTCCGACGGCGATCTGCATCCCCTCGTGCCGCCGCTTGACCGATGCGAGGTGCCCGAGGTTGCCGTACAGCTTGTTGTCGGCGTTCTCACGCACGGCACAGGTGTTGATCACGACGACATCGGCCTCCACCCCATCCGCCGGAACGTAACCGGCCGCTTCGAGGGAGCCGCTGAGGCGCTCGGAGTCGTGGACGTTCATCTGGCACCCGAAAGTGCGGACCTCGTAGGTCCGAGGCCGGGAGTCGGCGACGGAGGACGGGGCGGTACCGGGCGTGCTCATGGAGTGGGATTCTACGCGCCGTGCCGCGCCCTCCGGCCCGGGGACGCTCACCGGAAGCGGACGCCCGAGCCGGAAGAGCGAACGGTCTCGCGCACAACGCGCTGAACCAGCGCTCCCGCATAGCCGCGGCGGGCGAGGAAGCCCGTCAGCCGGCGCTCGGCGACCTCGTCCGAGAGTGAACGCAGGCTGGGAAGACGCTTGCGAGCCAACTCGAGAGCCGTACGGTACTCGTCGTCGCCGTCGAGCTCGTCGAGCGCCGATGCGATCGCGTCAGGATCGAGCTTGCGACTGCGCAGCTCCTGCTGGATGGAGGAGCGGCCCAGCTTCTTGCGGTCGCGCAGGGACGCGACGAGCTGCTCCGCCATCCGGAGGTCGTCGAGGTAGCCGAATCGGGTGAAGCGCTCGACGATGTCCACCGCGTCCTTCTCGGCGACGCCCTCGGTGTAGAGGCGGGCCTGGACCTCGGCGACCGAAAGGCTCTTGCGGGAGAGCCCTCGCACGATGCGGTCAGCGACCTGCTCGGGATCGATCTCCTCCCGCTCGACCTCGTCGGAGTCGACCCAGGAGGAATCATCCGGGGCGCCCTCTTCTCCGACAGCGTCGAACGCAGGTGCCCGCCGAGCGACGTGGGCCGAGAGCTCCGCGATCCGCTCCGAGGAGGCGAGGCCGGGCAGAGACCGTGCCTCGCCCTCACCGCCCGACCTCGGCGACGAAACGGCCGGACTCTCCCGGTCGACGGGATGCGCGGTCGCCGAGTCCTGATCGACCCAGGGCAGGAAGGCCACCGGACGACTCCCGGCTCCTTCCGTGGCCTCATCGGGCACGGGCTAGGCGCCCTTGCGTACGGGCTGCTTGGTCTCGATCGCGACCGGAGCGGCCTCGACGGCCGCGTTCGAGTCGGCGATCACGCCGAGCTTCACCAGGAGGCGCTTCTCGATCTCGGCCGCAACATCGGGATTGTCGATGAGGAACTGACGAGCCTTCTCCTTTCCCTGGCCGAGCTGGTCGCCGTCGTAGGTGTACCAGGCACCGGACTTGCGGACGATCTCGTGCTCGACACCGAAGTCGATGAGGCTGCCCTCGCGCGAGATGCCCACGCCGTAGAGGATGTCGAACTCGGCCTGCTTGAAAGGCGGCGCCATCTTGTTCTTGACGACCTTGACGCGGGTCCGGTTGCCGACCGCCTCAGTGCCGTCCTTCAGCGTTTCGATGCGCCGGATGTCGAGGCGGACCGAGGCGTAGAACTTGAGCGCCTTACCGCCCGCGGTCGTCTCGGGGCTGCCGAAGAACACGCCGATCTTCTCGCGCAGCTGGTTGATGAAGATCATCGTGGTGTTCGTGGTGTTGAGCCCACCGGTGAGCTTGCGCAGCGCCTGGGACATGAGCCGGGCCTGGAGGCCGACGTGCGAGTCGCCCATCTCACCCTCGATCTCGGCGCGCGGCACGAGGGCCGCGACCGAGTCGATGACGATCAGGTCGATCGAACCCGAGCGCACCAGCATGTCGGCGATTTCGAGAGCCTGCTCGCCCGTGTCGGGCTGCGACACGAGGAGCGAGTCGATGTCGACGCCGAGCTTCTTGGCGTACTCGGGGTCGAGCGCGTGCTCCGCGTCGATGAAGGCAGCGATGCCTCCGTTGCGCTGGGCGTTGGCGATGGCGTGCAGGGTGAGGGTGGTCTTACCGGAGGACTCGGGGCCGTAGATCTCGACGATGCGGCCGCGGGGCAGCCCACCGATGCCGAGTGCTACGTCGAGCGCGATGGAACCGGTCGGGATCACCTCGACGGGGGCGCGCTCATCGCTGCCGAGGCGCATGACAGCGCCCTTGCCGAACTGGCGGTCGATCTGGGCGAGTGCAGTCTCGAGGGACTTCTCGCGGTCGGAGGAACTGGGCATGGCCGTCTCGCTCTCGTGTTCGTGGTGGTGCCGCCTACAGGCTGTCGCGACATGCCGGTGGCTGTCGGAGTGACAGTGCCGGCCGGCTGCGACAAGACGGTGAAGCAGATCCGTTCAGGTGTCTCCGACGGTACGACCGACCACCGACATCGGGGCCGTGCGAGAGCGACTCCGTGGAGACGGAGCCGATCCTGCTTCTGTGGAGGAGCCTAGACCCGTTCGAACACGGATTCGAACACGGCCGCTCGGCGTGTCGAACGCGACTTCGGGACCGAACTCAGCGGTGCCGCTTCCTGGGATCCACCCCGTGCCAGCGCGACTGAGGAACATCGCTCGCGCGGCAGAGGGCGAGCCAGACCTCGCGCGGCTCCGTGCCGTCGCTGAGTGCGCGCTCGGCGGTGCGCCCGCCGAGTTCGGTGAGGACGAGGTCCGACACGAGGACGCGGGCGTACGCTCCGCCGAACTCGTCATCGACCAGTTGCCGGAACTCGCTCAGCCGCATGCCCCCACGGTAGCCGCTCGCCCGTGCTCTGCTCCGAAGACGACGAAGGGCGCCCGGCCTAAGCCTGGGCGCCCTTCGGGGGGGAACGGGGTGCGGTGAGTGGAGGGAACGGGCGGCTACTGCGTGACGAGGTCCGCGTCGAAGCCGGCGACCATGTCGGCCGGGATGGTGTCGGGAATGGTGTCGATGCCCTCGATGACGGCGAGACGATCGCCGACCTCGCGCATGATCACCGAGATGGGGGTGTCGAGGGCGTCGGCGACAGATGCGAGGATCTCCGAGGAGGCCTCCTTCTGACCACGTTCGACCTCGCTCAGGTAGCCGAGCGCAACGCTCGCCTTGCTCGCCACCTGACGGAGTGTACGACCTTTCTGCAGGCGAAAGTCCCTGAGGACATCGCCGATCTCCTGACGAACTAGAACCACTGGACCCTCCTTCTCCACGTCAACCGCTTGTCGCGCACCTGCTCCGTGAGCACACGCCCGGCCAGGGAGGACGGGAGAGGTGATCGGGGGGCTGGGACGAGAGAACCGGATAGCTGTTCACTACCCGGTTCGTCTTGCGTCGACTCTAATACCGGATGACTGGACTTTGCGTGTGAGCGACACCAGTTGTAACCGGGCCGCAACGCAGCGCATTCCGCGCAGAGGCCGCGCGCGCCTGAGGATCCGCCTCACGCGGTCGGAGCGAGCGCTTCGCGGGCCAGGGCGAGGACTGCGACGACCGCCGCCGATCGGACGTCGGCTCGATCGCCGGCGAACCTGTGTTCGCGCACGAGCTCCTCGTTCCCCAAGACCGCGGCGACGAACACGGTGCCGACGACCGCGTCCCCCTGCGGATCCGGACCCGCAACGCCCGTCGTGGCGAGGCCGAGCGTCGGTTGTCCTTCGGCGGCGAGACGGGACGCGGCGCCCCGCGCCATCTGGACGGCCACGATCGGGTGCACCGGACCCTCCGCAGCGAGAAGATCGGAGTCGACCCCGAGGAGGCGGTGCTTGAGCTCGGTCGCGTAGCTCACCACTCCCCCTCGGAAGACCGCGGAGGCGCCCGGCACTTCCACGAGGGCCGAACTGAGCGCGCCACCGGTCAGGGATTCCGCGACCGCGAGGCCGACACCGCGCCGACGGAGCTCGGCGATCAGCTCCGGGGGCGTCACGGCCGCGCGCGTGCAGCGCGGCTCTGCCGAGCAGCATCGGCCAGGTAGTCGATCCCCGTCGCGATGGTGAGCACGACAGCGGCCGTCATCGTGATGCCGTTCAGCCAGTGCACCCACTCGCCGAGGACGACCCACAGCGGCAGAAGCGCGAGCGAGATCGCCACCGACTGCACGATCGTCTTGAGCTTGCCGCCTCGGGAGGCAGGGATCACCCGGTCGGAGAGCACGGCCATCCGGAACACCGTGATGCCGATCTCGCGCACCAGGATCAGCAGAGTGACCCACCACGGCAGCTCGGCGAGGAGGGAGAGTCCGACGAGTGCGGCGCCGGTCAGGACCTTGTCGGCGATCGGATCGAGAAGCTTGCCGAGGTCGGTGACGAGGCCGCGGCTGCGCGCGATGTGGCCGTCGATCCCGTCTGTCGCGATCGCCACGATGAACAGCAGCGCCGCTGCGATGCGCAGACCGCCGTCTTCTCCGTTGTCGGCCAGGAGAAGCCAGAAGAAGATCGGAGCGAGCAGGATGCGCACCACCGTGATCGCGTTGGGCAGGTTCCAGTTGCCCGAGCGGGCCGAGGAGGGTGCCGTGGGGGTGCTCATCGTGCTCCGCCGTTCGTGGTCGTGTCGGGAGCAGCCGGGGCGGTCACTCGCGTCCGGTCAGGCCCCAGGCGTCCTCGCCCGAGCCTTCGTCGTCGTGGTAGTCGGTGGCGACGGGCCCCGAGGCTCTGCCAGGGGGTCTGCGTAGGGATCGGGCGCGACGGCGGACGGGGCCGAGGCCGCCTCGCCGGGCTCCTCGCCGCGCATCCGTGCCAGCACCCCCGGGAGCTGCTCGGCCGTGACCAGCACGTCGCGAGCCTTCGATCCCTCGGAGGGACCGACGACCTCTCGCGACTCGAGCAGGTCCATCAGGCGACCGGCTTTGGCGAAGCGACACGGAGCTTGCGCTGCAGCATGGAGGTGGACCCGAACTGCGTGCTGACGACGAGTTCGGCCGCCGCCATGAGCAGCTCGAGGTCGTCGCCGATGTCCGAATCGATCTCCTTGCGCTGCGCCTGGACGGTGATGTCCTGGCGGTACTCCGGCTGCGCCTGCCGGGTCACGTGCTCGACGACCTTGGCGATCTCGTCCTCGCGGACCCAGGCGCCCTGCACCCGCATCGGCTTGTTGGTGCCCATCGGGAGGAACAGACCGTCTCCCTGGCCGATCAGCTTGTCGGCGCCGGGCTGGTCGAGGATGACCCTCGAGTCGGTGACGCTCGTCACGGCGAAAGCCAGACGGCTCGGCACGTTGGCCTTGATCAGACCGGTCACGACATCGACACTCGGGCGTTGCGTCGCGAGCACCAGATGGATGCCGGAGGCTCGTGCCAACTGGGTGATGCGGACGATCGAGTCCTCGACGTCGCGTGGCGCGACCATCATCAGATCGGCCAGCTCGTCCACGACGACGAGGAGGTAGGGGTAGGGCTTGAGCACGCGGTTGCTGCCGGCCGGCAGCGTGATCTCGTCGCCGCGCACCGCCGCGTTGAAGTCGTCGATGTGACGGAAACCGAACGACGCGAGGTCGTCGTAGCGCATGTCCATCTCCTTCACGACCCACTGCAGCGCTTCGGCGGCCTTCTTGGGGTTCGTGATGATCGGAGTGATGAGGTGCGGCACGCCGCCGTAGATGGTCAGTTCGACGCGCTTGGGGTCGATCAGCACCATGCGCACGTCCTGCGGGCGGGCCCGCATCAGGAGGCTCGTGATCATGGAGTTGACGAAGCTCGACTTGCCGGAGCCGGTGGACCCGGCGACCAGGAGGTGGGGCATCTTGGCGAGGTTCGCCACGACGTAACCGCCCTCGACGTCTTTCCCGACACCGATCGTCATCGGATGGGTCGAGGTGGTCGAGGCCGGCGAGCGCAGGACGTCGCCGAGCGAGACGATCTCGCGGTCGGTGTTGGGGATCTCGACACCGATGGCGCTCTTGCCCGGGATCGGCGAGAGGATGCGCACCTCGTTACTGGCAACGGCATAGGAGAGGTTCTTGCTGAGCGCCGTGACGCGCTCGACCTTCACGCCCGGGCCGAGCTCGATCTCGTAGCGGGTCACTGTCGGGCCGCGCGAGAAGCCCGTGACCGTGGCGTCGACGTTGAACTGCTGCAGAACCTCCGTGATGGCGCGGACCATCTCGTCGTTGGCGGCGGAGCGCGCCTTCGATGGAGTACCGGTCGAGAGGGCCGCTGCCGAGGGCAGACGATAGGGCGCGTCGTCCTCGAACGACGAGTCGAAGTCGGCCGTCGGGTCGACCTCGACGAGAGGCGCTATGGGGCCCGTCCCGATGACGGGTGGGACCGGCACGGCGGGCGCGACGTCCAGGTCGTCGAGGCGGATGACGTCGGTCGCGTCGTCATCGACCACCCCGGTGAGACCGCCGGCCGCCACGCTCGGACCGCGGCGCGCGAGCGCGGTCTCGGCATCGACGAGCACCTCGGTCGCGGTGGGCCGGGTGGGCGGATCGGCCGGCGCGTCACGCTCCTCCAGGGTGGTGTCGAAGCCCTTCGCTCGACCGCCCGGTCGCTTGGAGCCCTCGATCACCTCGGTGAAGGACTCGATGGGGAGCTCGGTCTGCGCTGTCGGCTCGTCCTCGCGACCGGATTCGGTCCGCCGCCACCAGGGCAGATCGCCGCCGTCCTGCTGCGCCTGCGCCTCCTGCTCCGCCTCCGCCTTGGCCGCGGCCTTCGCCGCCGCCCGCTCAGCCTTCAGGCGGGCCCTCTCCTCGTCGTCGAGCACGGGGGCGCCGAAGAGGTAGCCGTAGAGCTCGCGCGAGCGTGCGCCGACGCGGTTCGGCGGAGTCTTCGTGATGATGAACAGCGAGAGCAGGATGACGAGCGAGAGCACCACGGTGGCGCCCGGGACGGTCGCGATCGCCGCGAGCGGTGCGCCGACCAGCCAGCCGAGGACGCCTCCGGCCGCGGCCATCGTCTCGATGCCCTGACCGGGCTGCGGCTGACCGAGATGCGCGTGACAGAGGCCCGCCGAGGCGACCAAGAGGGCCGTCAGGCCGACGCCGATCCGGCCGTTGTCGTCGACCGAGCGCGGATGGCGGAACAGCCAGAGGGAGAAGAGGAGCAGCACCACCGGCAGCACATAGGCGACACGCCCGAAGACCCCGCCGAAGGTCCAGGCGTCGAGCACGAGTGCGACAGGATGCGTCGCGAGGAACCACTCGACCACGGCCCCTGAGATCGCGAGCAGAAGGAGGAGGAAGGGAACGCCGTCGCGGCGCTCCTCCTTGGCGAGCCGCTCGGGGCCGAGAGCGCGCGCCGCGCCTCCGGCGAGATGGGCGAGGCTCATCCAGACGCGGACCGCGAGGTTCGTGCGGGGCGCCGCCTCGAAGGCGACGGTGTTCGTCGAGGCGGCCGCCTTGCCCGAGCCGCGGCTGGATCGCGGCGCGCCGGAGCGTGGAGCGCTACTGCTGCGCCCGCGCGAGGTGGTCTTGGTACTGGTCGCCATGCTGCCACCGTACCCGCCGCCCCGGTCGAGACCGGTGACCCGCGCCGGAGGCGGCACAGCCTGGCCCAGACGGGCGCCTGTGGAGGGAGGCCTACCGCTCAGGCCTCGGTCGACCACCAGGATCTTGCCGTCGATCTCGAAGATCGTCCTGTTGCGACCGATCTCGCCCACGCCGCCGAGGGGGATGATGCGGAGGCTGCCGGGCGCAAGGCGGGGCGATCTCGGCACTGGGCATGCGCCCTCCCCTTCTCGGGGATCGTCGGACGTGCCGACCGAGCGGCGTCAGCGGGTGGTGCCCGCGACCTTCGGGAGCGCGCCGCCCGCCGCGGCGTTGCGGTCGGGGCGGAAGTTGCGGAAGTCGACGCCCGGGATGTCGCGGACCAGGCCGAGCTCATCCTCGATGAGGGCGGCCTCGGACTCCTCGGGCCCGACGAGCGGGAGTCTGACGCGGGGGGACGAGATCCGGCCGAGACCGTGGAGGATGTACTTCGCGGCGACGGTGCCCGGGACATGCGTCATCACGGCCCGCACGAGGGGCTCGAGCTGCTGGTGTGCGCGGGTCGCCGCGTGCAGGTCTCCGGCGTTCACGGCGTCGACGATCGTGCGGTAGGGCGAGGCGGCGATGTTCGCGGTCACGCCGATGAGACCGGTGGCCCCGATGGCGAGCTCGGGGAGCACGTTGGCGTCGTCTCCGCAGAAGTACATCAGGTCGGTCTGGTTCAGCACACGGCTGACCTCGGCGAGATCGCCCTTCGCATCCTTGACCGCCAGGATGTTCGGGTGCTTCGCCGCACGGAGGATCGTCTCGTAGCGGATCGGGACGCCAGTGCGCCCCGGGATGTCGTAGAGAACGACCGGCAGGTCGGTCGCGTCGGCGATCATCCGGAAGTGGGTCAGAATGCCGGCCTGCGTGGGCTTGTTGTAGTAGGGCGTCACGATCATGTTGCCGTCGGCGCCCGCCTTCTCGCTCTGGCGGGCGAGCTGCATGGCGTGCGCGGTCTCGTTCGATCCGCCTCCGGTGATGATTTTCGCCCGGCCGGCAGCGACGGAGCGACCGACCTCGACGAGGCGGATCTTCTCGGGGTCGGTGAGAGTGCTCGTCTCGCCGGTGGTGCCGGTCACCACGATGCCGTCGGCTCCGGCGGCGATGCAGTCGTCGATGTGCTTCTCGACTCCGGGCCAGTCGACCTCGCCGTCGGCGGTGAACGGGGTGACCAGCGCTACCAGGACCTGGCCGAAAGGATTCTCCGGAGTTGACACGCTGCCAGGGTAGCGGGTCGCTGCGTCGACCCCGGGAAGGGTCGGCGGCGGCGTCCGCGCCGCGGGTGGGAGAGGTGCGATCTGCAGGAGCGGGTGCGATCCGCCGGACGGCGTGCGATCGACAGGCGATGGGTGCGGGTGAGCGCTCTCCGCCGCTCGCTCGTCGTCGCGGAGGGGATTCCCCGCCCCGAGGGAGCCGGTCGGGCCGGCACCGCCGGTCGGCCTACGGAGCGACGCGGCCGTTGGCGTTGAAAGCGGCGTAGGTCAGGGGCATGAGCTCCTCGAAGCGCTGCTCCATCTGCTCAGCGGCCATCTCTATCTCGCGCTGCGGGAAAGAGGGGAACGTCGAGTCCTCGCGCTTGGTGCGCAACGAGAGGAAGTTCATCAGCGAGCGGGCGTTGAGCGTCACGTACATCGACGAGTAGATGTTCAGCGGCAGCACGATGCGGGCGACCTCACGTGCGACGCCCTCGCTGAGCATCCTCTGGTAGGCCTCGAACGCCTGGGTGCTCGCGCGGCGGGTCTCGGCGACGACGAGCTCGGTCTGCTCCGGAGTGCCCGGCTCGAACGAGTACGCGCCGGGCTTGCCGACCTGCACGAGATTGCGCTGAGGGCCGGGCACGTAGAAGACGGGGCGCAGCTCGCGGTACCGGCCCGACTCCTCGTTGTAGGAGGCGATGCGGTGTCGCATGAACTCGCGGAAGACGAAGATCGGGGCCTGCACGTAGAAGGTCATCGAGTTGTGCTCGAAGGGCGAGCCGTGCCGGTCGCGCATCAGGTAGTTGATCAGGCCGCGGTCGCGCTTGCTCTGCTTCTCGGCGTCCCCCTCCTCGCCGTCGAGGGCCTCGGTGAGCGTCTTCTCGCCCTGCGTCGAGACGCGGGCGGCGAAGAGGACATCGGAGTCGTGGGCGCTCGAGCGGACCAGCTCGACGACGACGTCGGAGCGGAAGACGGGGGCGTTCTGATCGGTGCTGGGGGTGCTCTGGTCGGTCACGGCTTCGACCCTAGGGCACCTGCGCGGCGACTCCCGACGTCACGATCGGGTGCGCGCCTGTCTGCGCGCCTAGCCTTCCTCCATGGAACCGGTGCCGATCGCAGCCTCCCTCGTGGCGCTCGTCATTCTCGGCACGGCGCTCGGCCTCCTGCACCGCCATGCGGCCGGACGCGTCTCCACTCGCTCGCCTACCGGCGAGGCGCCGATCGATCCGGGCGAGCTCGTCCCGGGTGCGCTGCTGGGCTCGAGCGCCACCGTGCTGCAGTTCTCGACCGAGTTCTGCTCCCGCTGCCCCGCGGTGCGGCGGATGCTCGCCGACGTCGCGCGGGAGCGGCCCGGAGTCGCGCACCTCGACGTCGACCTGACGCATCGGGCCGACCTCGCCGAGCGGTTCCGCATCCGGCAGACCCCGACCCTGCTCGTGCTCGATGCGGCGGGCATCCCGCGCAGCCGCATCGGCGGCCCGCCCGCCCGCGCCGTCGTGACCGCCGAGCTCGACCGACTCCAGGAGACGCAATGACCATCCCTCCCCCGTCCGGCACCGTCGACCCTCGCGGCCCGCGCTTCGCCGCCTCCCTCACCGCCGTCCTCCTGCTCGCCACGGTCGCACTCGGCCTCGCGGCCCCGAGCGGCGCGGGCCCGGCAGAACGTGCGCTGCAGCCCGGCTTCCTCCTCCTCGTCATCCTCGCACTGCTCTTCGCCTGGTCGGCGGCGCGTGGAGTCGGCTCGGGACCGTGGTCGGCGCTCTTCCGCCGACTGATCCGGCCGCGCCTCGCTCCGCCCCAGGAGTGGGAGGACGCCCGGCCGCCGCGATTCGCGCAGCTGATCGGGCTGGTCGTGACCGGGGTCGGCGTGCTGCTGCATGTGGCGGGCGTCTCCTCGGCCGTGCCGGTCGCCGCATCCGTCGCGTTCCTCGCCGCATTCCTCAACGCCGCCTTCGGGCTGTGCCTGGGCTGCGAGCTCTACCTCGTGCTCGCACGGGCCGGCCTGCTCGGGCGCTCGGCCGGCTCCCGGGCATGAGGCTCTAGGCTGGATCCCTCGCGGGCGGCCCGCGACCGGCCTCGGGAGGCACCATGAGCGACGCAACCGCACGGCACTCCGACCAGGACGGGACGGGACCGTCGGCCGGATCGCCCCGCCGGGCCGCGCGATCGGCGTCGGAGCACGTGTCGGCACCGCAGCCCTCGCCGGAGTCGGATGCTCCGGCACCTCGGCTCAGGGTCTTGATCTCGGGAGCGAGCGGGATGATCGGCTCCGAGCTCACACGCCAGCTGCGCGCCGACGGGCACGAGATCCTCAGGTTGGTGCGTCACGCGCCGACCGGGCCGGACGAATTCCATTGGGCGCCGACCTCGCACATGCTCGACTTCAGCGTGCTGGAGCGGGTCGACGCGGTGGTCAACCTCTCGGGCGCCTCGATCAGCCGACTGCCCTGGACCGCCTCCTACCAGCGGAAGATTCTGGATTCACGCGTCCAGGCGACGCAGACCATCACGGATGCCATGCGGATGTCATCCGCTCCTCCCGCAACCCTGATCAACGCCTCCGCCGTCGGCTACTACGGTGACCGGCCCGGCGAAGAGCTGACCGAGCAGTCGCCGCGCGGGGAGGGGTTCCTCGCCGATGTCGTCGAGCGCTGGGAGCAGGCGGCCCACCTCGCACCGGAGTCGACCCGCGTCGCGACCGTGCGCACCGGCCTGGTGCTCGGCGACGGAGGCGCGCTGAAGCCGCTCCTCCCCCTCACCCGGCTCGGACTCAGCGGCCCGCTCGGCGGCGGACGGCAGTCGTGGCCCTGGATCAGCCTCTACGACGAGGCTGCCGCGATCCGCCACCTGCTGACGTCGTCCCTCTCGGGCCCGGTGAACCTGGCCGGTCCCGTGCCCGCGACGGCGAACGACGTCATGCGCACCCTCGCCGAGCTGCTGCACCGCCCGTTCGCTCTCCCGGTGCCGGAGAAGGTCATCGAGCTGGCCCTGCGGGACGCCGGCCACGAGCTGCTGCTCTCGAACCAGCGGCTCGTCCCACAGCGGCTGCTCGACGACGGCTTCGAGTTCCGGCACCGCACCGTCGCCGAGGCGCTCGACTGGGTGCTCGCCTGAGCACCCGGTACCGGCCGGAGCACCGCGCGTTCGCCTCTCAGGCCGGAGCGTCGTGCTCCAGCGCGATCGCACGTCGGATCGCTCCGCGGGCCCGCTTGCGGTCGCCGCTCGCATCGTAGGCGAGACCCAGCCGGTACCAGGCGCGCCAGCTCCTGGGCTGCGCGTCCACCGCATCGGCGTAGCTCGGGAACAGGGCGTCCGCCTCCTCGCGCAGCGGACGGCCGCTGGCCCGGGAGTCGAGCACCTCCTGCGGAAGGCCGTCCTCGCCCTCGAGGCGGCGGGCCAGGCGCTCGGCCCGGACTCCGAAGAGCAGTTCGCGCACGAGACCCCACACGCCGACTCCACCCAGGATGAGCAGGCCTGCGCCCATGACGACGCCGGGTACCGTCGCCGCGGCGAAGGCGACGACGGAGTACTGGAGGCAGACGACGAGGTAGAGGGCGAGCAGGACCGCCATCAGGACGACTCCGACGCGGGTCCTCACGGCGCCCTCGTCGCCGCCGCGGCCTGGCCCGACGGCGCCTCATCGGCGAGCGGCGGCTCCTCGAGCGGGCGCTCGGCCAGCGGGGCTGCATCGAAGGCGGCGCGCAGATCGATCAGCGCGTCGAGGCCGACCACCACTCCGGTGGCCGTGCGGACCACATCGAGCGCCCGAAGCACGCCCTGCTCGTACGAGCCTGCGACGTGGTGTCGTGGCGAATGGTGACGGTCTCGCCGGTGCCGCCGAACACGACCTCCTGGCGCGCCTCCACCCCGGGCAGTCGGAGGCTGTGCACCGGCACGCTGGCGACCTGCTGGCCCCGGGCTCGCTGATCGGTGTGCGGAGCCTGCACCGGTCCGAGCTCGGCACGGGCTCGGAGCAGGAGTTCCGCCGTGCGCACCGCGGTGCCGGACGGCGAGTCGACCTTGCGTGCTCCGTGGGTCTCGATGATCTCGGCGGCATCGAAGAAGCGGGCAGCGACGGTCGAGAGAGCCGTGGCGAGGACGGAGCCGAGCGAGAAGTTCGGGATGATCACGACGCCCGCGAGCGGCTGCTCCTCGACGGTGCGGCGCAGCGCCGTAATACGGTCCCCGGTCCACCCCGAGGTCCCGACCAGGACCTTCTTGCCGTGCGCCACGGCGAGATCGACGATCTGCTGGCTGACGGCCGGCACGGTCATGTCGACCACGACGTCGGCGGCGAGCATCGCACGGGGATCGTCGCGCGACCCGAGCCGGGCGACGAGCGTGAACTCGCTCGACGCCTCGATGAGGGAGCAGGTGAACGAGCCGAGTCGGCCGGACGCGCCGACCACGGCGACGGAGGTAGTCACCGCCTCAGCGTAACAACGCGGCACCCGTCAGGGCGTGGCGGCACGACCCCAGCTCCGCACCAGAGTGAGCATCGGGGCGCCCGAGAGCGGATGCGGCACCGGCGGCCCCTCCGGCTGCCAGCCCGCCGAGGTGTACAGGGAGACGGCGCCCGGATTGGCCGTGAGAACGTGGAGCACGGCCGAGGAGGCACGAGCGGCGGACGCCTCCTCCGCTCCCGACAGCAGGAGTCGAGCCAGTCCTCTGCCCTGCGCCCGCGGATGCACAGCGAGGAGGGCGAGGTGGGCCGCCTCCGGCGGGTCGGTCGCGAATCCGCTCCCCGGGGGGAGGACGAGCGCGAAGCCCTGGAGCAGCCCGTCGTCCTCGGCGACGACGAAGGCGAGGGGATCTGCGCTCAGCATCGTCCACGCGCGCTGAGCGGTTCCCGCTGCAGGAGGATGGCCGTCACGGGCGTCGAGGGCGGTGCACCACAGGTCGACGCAGGCCGCACGCTCGGCGCGCCCGCCCGTCCTGAGCCGAGTACTCATGTTCAGCCCGGTGCTCCCGCATCGCCGCTCAATACGGCTGCGCCTCCGGCAGCCCGGTGCGCAGCTCGACGGGGAGGTGCGAGAGATCGTTGTGCACCACGAGCACCGGTGGCTTGCGCGAGCGGACGCGGATGATCGTCAGGCCGCAATTGGCCTGGTTCACTCCCAGCCAGCGCCAGTCCGGAGCGTCGAAGACATGGCGCACGAACCAGCCGATGACGAAGTTGTGGGTGATCAGGAGGTCGTGCCGGTCATCACGGGAGGGGGCAAGGAACTCCGCGACCGCGTCCTGCATCTGCGCGTGACCCGCTTCGATCTCGGCCGAGGTGACACTGCCGAAGAACGGCTCGAACGCTTTCGGCATGTCCGGAGTCGGGCCCGACGGGATGCAGTCGAACAGCAGCGAGGAGGGCTGCAGCGGAAGACTCGGGAGCAGCGCCTGGAACCGAGCGGCCGTCTCCTCCGCCCGACGCAGCGGCGAGTGCCACGCGCCCGTGAACGGGACGCCGCCCAGACGCTCGGCGATGAGCCGAGCCTGACGCTCGCCGCGCGCCGACAGCGGCCCGTCGGGCAGGCCGTGTTCGGCGTCCTGCTGCTCGCCGTGGCGGACGAGGTAGATGTAATGGGACACGGGAGTCCTCCCTGGTGCGGCGCGACGGTGCGTGATCAGCGGGCGAGCGACGATCGGTCAGATCGCGGAGACGCTCGCGACCCCGGTGATCCCGGCGAAGGTCGACGGGTCGATCGCACCGACGGCCGAGATCGACAGAGGCCCCCCGGCCAAGTCTGCCGCGAGTGCCTGGACGTCCTCCGCGCCGACGAGGGCGAGTCGCCGCAGGCTCTCGTCGAGGTCGACGAACTCGCCGAACGTCAGCTCGGCGCGGCCCAGGCGTGACATGCGGGTATCGGAGTCCTCGAGCGCGAGGGCGGCGGCTCCCGAGAGCTGGCCGCGAGCTCGGGTCAGCTCGTCGGCGCTCACGCCCTGCTCGGCCAGACGGTGGAACTCGGCCAGCAGGAGCTCGGCGACAGTGCCAGCCTTCGCGGGAGTGCAGGCGGCGTAGAGGCCGAACAGTCCGGCATCGGAGTAGGACGGGGCGAAGGAGTAGACGGAGTAGGCGAGTCCGCGCTTCTCCCGCACCTCCTGGAAGAGACGCGATGACATGCCGCCGCCGAGGATGGAGTTGAGGACTCCCATGGTCATGCGGCGGTCGTCGCCGGCAGCCAGGCCGGGGAAGCCGAGGAGGAGGTTGGCCTGCTCGGTCGGACGGTGGACCACCGAGAGCGCGCTGCCGCGGGCGTACACGGCGGTACCCCCGACTCGACGCTCGACCGGGGCCGACGGAGTGCCGAGGTCCCAGCCGTCCGAGGCGAGGACGCGCGTGAGCAGACCGACGAGAGCGTCGTGGTCGACGGCTCCGGCAACGGTGACGACGAGGTCGCGCGGGCGGTAGGCGGCACGGTAGTGGGCCCAGACCGCCTCGCGGGTGCCTCGCCGATGGTGGCGGCCGTGCCTCCGATCGGCCGTCCGAGGGCGTGGTCGCCGAAGACGGCCTCGAACAGCCGCTCCCCCGCGACATCGGCGGGATCGTCGTCGGCCATCGCGAGCTCCTCGAGGATGACCCCGCGCTCCGTCTCGAACTCGTCCTGGTCGATCAGGCTCGAGGTGACCATGTCGGCGATCACCTCGACCGCCATCGGTAGGTCGCGGTCCTGGATCTTGGCGTAGTAGCAGGTGTATTCCTTGGCGGTCAGAGCGTTGTGCTCGCCGCCCACGGAGTCGAAGGCCACGGCGATGTCGAGCGCCGAGCGCGTGCGCGTCCCCTTGAACAGCAGGTGCTCGAGGAAGTGCGTCGACCCCACGTTGGAGGGCACGGCGGGCTCGGAGCCGGACGCCGAGCGGCCGGCCCTCTCATCGCGCGAGCCCGCGGCCACCCAGAAACCGATCGTCGCGCTCCGCGCGCCAGGCACCGCCTCGCTGAGGATGCGGACCCCGCTCGGGAGGACGGATCGGCGGACCAGCGATCCGCCGGCGGCTGGAATGGTCGTCTCCGGTTGTTCGAGTGGGAGTGGGACACCGTGATTCATCGTGCCCACCCTAGGCCACAGGACCGGAGGCACCGTCAGCACTGGCGCGCTCGGCGGGCGCACCGTCGGAACGCGGTCAGCGGGCGCGCTCGTCAGCGTCGGGCGCGATCGAGGGCGGCGAGGTGGCCGTCGTCGAGGTCGAGCGAGACCGCGCGCATCAGCGCATCGACCTCGGCCGTCGAGCGCGGCGCGACCGTCGCCGCGGCCAGACGCGGCCTGGCGAGGAGCCAGGCGAGGGCGACTGCGGCCGGCGCGGCCGAGAGCTCGGCTCCGATCGCGTCGAGGGCGGTCAGCATACGGCGACCGCGACGGCCGAGGTGGGCGGCGGCGAGGTCACCGTCCGGGAGGCGTCCGAGCTCGCGGCGAGTCCGCTCCACTCCACGGAGGAAGCCGTGCGCGAGCGGGACCGTCGAGAGCAGCGAGAGTCCCTGGCCCGCGGCGACGAGTCCGAGGTCGCCCTCCGCCTCGTGACTCTCGAGCAGGTTGTAACGGACCTCGACCGCGGCGAAGCGCGGGAGGCCGTGGGCGGCCAGCACGCGCGCCTCGAAGAGCTCCTCGGCGACGAAGCCGGAGGCGACCGCCGAGCGGACGAGTCCGCGCGCGAGGAGCACCTCGACGGCACTGAGCAGTTCGTCGAGGCGACCCGCGCCGTCGGGGCGGACCGCGAGCACGTCGAGGCGGTCGGTGCGCAGGCGCCGCAGCGCCTCCTCGACCCGGGTGACCAGCGCACGCGGAGTCGCGGCAGCGCCTGCGGGGGCGCCGAACCGGCCCACGAGGAGGAAGCGGTCGCGGTCGCGGCGTCCGGTGAGCCAGCCGCCCGTCTCCTGCTCGCCGACCGCGGACGAAGCGGCGTCGGTGACGACGACGCCGTTGCCTCCCCAGGCGGCGAAGCGCTCCAGGAGGGCCGCACCGCCCTCGTGGCCGACGGCGGAGGCATCGAGGACGAGGGGGAAGAGAGCGTGCGGGGAGTCGCCGAGCGGGCGGCGGTGCGTCTGGACGACGACGGTCGTCTCGACCGGCCCGGTGGCGGACAGGACGCCGCCGCGACGCGACGCCTTCACGGCTGCAGCGGTCCTGACCCTGGGCACGTCACCACTCTCCCTGAGGCGGTCCGGGTGCCCGCCTCGGGAGAGAGTATCCGAGCGCGGGAGTCGCCGATGCGTCGGAGACGGGACGGTTCACCAGATCGTTACACGGGTGGCACGCCACGGTGCGAAACGCGCCTGCGACCCGTACGACGAGCCCGCCGGTGTCGGTCCTCCCGGCTAGATTCGCCCCCATGGAACCCGTCTCCTCGAGCTCGTCGACCCCCTGGTGGACCAGCGCCGTCGTGTACCAGATCTACCCCCGTTCGTTCGCCGACTCCAACGGCGACGGCATCGGCGACCTCGGCGGCGTCCGCGCAAAGCTCGACCACCTCGCCGACCTCGGCGTCGACGTGATCTGGCTCTCGCCGATCTACCCCTCGCCGCAGCACGACAACGGCTACGACATCTCGGACTACCAGGAGATCGACCCGCGCTTCGGCACCCTGGCCGAGTTCGACCTCCTGCTCACCGAGGCTCACGAGCGCGGGATCCGCATCCTGATGGACCTCGTCGTGAACCACACCAGCGACGAGCACGCCTGGTTCGTGCAGTCGCGCTCCTCGCCGGAGGACCCGAAGCGCGACTGGTACTGGTGGCGTCGCGGGCGCCCTCTCGCCCCGTCCGGGCGGGTGCCGGAGGCGGCGGACGAGGCGCGTCTCGACGTCGCCGAGCCCAACGGCTGGCGCTCGTACTTCTCTGGGCCCGCGTGGACGCTCGATCCGGGCACCGACGAATACTTCCTCCACCTCTTCGCGGTGCAGCAGCCCGACCTCAACTGGGAGAACCCGGAGGTGCGCCACGCGGTGCACGCGATGATGAACTGGTGGCTCGACCGTGGCGTCGACGGCTTCCGGATGGATGTGATCAACCTGGTCTCGAAGGATGTCGACGCGATCGACGGCCCAGCGGGCGGGACGGGAATCGTCGGCGGTGTCGGTCCGCGGCTGCACGAGTTCCTCCGCGAGATGAACGAGGCGGTGTTCGCCGGGCGCGAGGGAGCCTTCCTGACCGTCGGCCAGATGCCCGGCGTCACGCTCGACGAAGCGGTGCTCGTCACCGATCCCGAGCGTCGCGAGCTCGACATGGTGTTCCAGTTCGAGCACGTCGCGATCGACCACGGCGTCGACAAGTTCCACCCGGTTCCGCTAGACCTCGTCGCGCTGAAGGCCAACCTCGCGCGGTGGCAGGACGGGCTCGCGGAGCGCGGCTGGAACAGCCTCTACCTCGGTAACCACGACCAGCCCCGCCTCGTGTCCCGCTTCGGCGACGACGGCGTCCACCGCTACGAGTCGGCGACACTCTGGGCCACCCTTCTGCACCTGCAGCGCGGCACCCCCTACATCTATCAGGGTGACGAAATCGGGATGACGAACGTCCCCTTCGCCGGGATCGACGACTTCCGTGACGTCGAGTCGCTGAACTACTGGGTCGAGGCCGTCGACGGGCGGGGAGAGGATCCCGAGACGGTGCTCGCAGGACTGCGAGCGCAGAGCCGCGACAACGCCCGCACCCCGGTGCAGTGGGACGACGGCCCGCACGCAGGATTCACGACGGGCGAGCCCTGGATCGCGGTGAATCCTAACGCCGCCGAGGTCAACGCGGCCGCCGACCGCGCAGCCGAGCGCTCGGTGTTCGAGTACTACCGCGCGCTCATCGCGCTCCGGCACGAGGACGAGACCGTGCAGCTCGGGCGCTTCTCTCTGCTGGAGCCGGAGCATCCCACCCTCTTCGCCTTCACCCGCAGCGGGCCCGGCGATCTGCTCGTGGTCGGCAACGTCTCGGGCGACCCCCTCGAGGTGCCGCTGCTCGACGAGTGGGAGGGAGCCGAGACGGTGCTCGGCAACGTCGTGGGCGCCACCGGGTCGACGCTCGGGCCGTGGGAGGCGCGCATCCTGCGCCGCTGAGCCCCCGCCTCCCCCGGCTCCGTGGAGCTGCCGGCTCACCGACGACCCGGCGGAAGGAGCCGGTCGTCAGGCGGAGACGCGATCGAGCTGGGCGATGTCGCTGCGGGTGAGCGGCAGTGACGCGGCCTCGAACAGCGACTCCAGCTCTGCTGCGCTGCGGGCACGGACGATCGCGGCCGAGACCTCCTGGTGCGACAGTACCCACGCGAGCGCCACCGTCGCCGTCTCGGCGCCGAGTGCCGCCGCGATCTCGTCGACCGCGCCCAGCACCCGGGTCCCGTGCCGTCCGATGTAGTCGAGACCGGCCTCGAACATCGCCGACTCGGGCTCGTCCGAGCGGTTCCGCAGCGCGCCGGTCAGGAACCCGCTCGCGAGCGGGAGGCGCGCGAGGGTACCGAGGCCGAGACGCACCACCTCGGGAGCGACGTCGACCTCGTAGTCCTTGCGCTCCATCAGGCTGTACTCGGCGACGACCGCCGAGAACGCAGGCAGGGCGAACGCGGTGGCGGCCTCCTGTGCTGCCGCCAACGCCGGCCCGCTGAAGTGGGAGGCGCCGACCGCGCCGACCGAGCCGTCGGCGAGGAACGGGGCGACGGCGGCCAGGCTCTCGCCGATCGGGATCTCCGGGTCCTCGCTGTCGAACGAGAGCAGGTCGATCCGGGTGCCGAGCCGCTCGAGGCTGCCCTCGACGGCGAGGCGCACGTCCTCGGGTGCGAGCCCCGGCGCGTCCGGATGGCGGCCCACCTTCGTCGCGATGAGCATCCGATCGCGCAGGCCGCTCGACTCCAGCCAGCGACCGATCATGTACTCGCTGCGACCGGTCGCGTAGTGGTCGGCCGTTGAGATCAGGGTGCCCCCCAGACGTCCGAAGGCGTCGAGCACCTCCGTGGTGTCGCCGATGCCGGCGGCCCAGCCGAAAACGGAGCCGTCGAGGGCGAGCGGATGCACGGGGAGGCCGGTCCGTCCCAGGGTGCGCGAGAGAGGGGGCGTCTCCGGCTCTGCGGCCGGGGGCGTCGGGTCGGTCACGGAATCCTCCGGTCGGGGCGGTACGACGGCGCTGTCCGGCCACCGTACCCCATGCCCGGAAACGGCGGACGCCGCCCCACCGGAGGGGGACGGGCGTCACGGTCGTGCGGGAGTGATCAGCTCTGGACGGGGGCCTCGACTGCGGCCTCGGCCTCCTCGGCCACGACGGGCGCGAGCGAGAGCTTGCCGCGGTCGTCGATCTTCGTGATCGAGACCAGCAGCTTCTGGCCGACACCGAGGACGTCCTCGACGTTCTCGACGCGCTTGCCACCGGCGAGCTTGCGGACCTCGCTGATGTGCAGCAGTCCGTCCTTGCCGGGCAGGAGCGAGACGAACGCGCCGAACGTCGCGAGCTTGACGACGGTTCCGAGGAACTGCTCGCCGACCTCGGGGTTCGTCGGGTTCGCGATGGCGTTGACCTGGGCGCGAGCGGCCTCGGCCGACGGTCCGTCGACGGCGCCGATGTAGACGGTGCCGTCCTCCTCGATGGAGATGTCGGCGCCGGTCTCGTCCTGGATCGCGTTGATCGTCTTGCCCTTGGGGCCGATCAGCTCGCCGATCTTGTCGACGGGGATCTGCACCGAGATCACGCGGGGCGCGGTCGGGGCCATCTCGTCGGGCTGGTCGATGGCTGCCGTGAGCACCGCGAGGATCGTGGTGCGGGCGTCCTTGGCCTGCTTGAGCGCGGCATCGAGGACCGACGACGGGATGCCGTCGAGCTTCGTGTCGAGCTGGATCGCCGTGACGAACTCGGACGTGCCGGCCACCTTGAAGTCCATGTCGCCGAGCGCGTCCTCGGCGCCCAGGATGTCGGTCAGCGCCGCGTAGCGGGTCTGACCGTCGACGACGTCGGAGACGAGGCCCATCGCGATGCCCGCGACCGGGGCGCGCAGCGGCACACCGGCGTTGAGGAGCGACAGGGTCGAGGCGCAGACGGAGCCCATCGAGGTGGAGCCGTTGGAGCTGAGCGCCTCGGACACCTGACGGATCGCGTAGGGGAACTCCTCGCGGCTGGGCAGCACCGGCACGAGGGCGCGCTCGGCGAGGAAGCCGTGCCCGATCTCGCGACGCTTCGGCGACCCGACGCGACCGGTCTCACCGGTCGAGTAGGGCGGGAAGTTGTAGTGGTGCAGGTAGCGCTTCTTGGTGACGGGCGACAGCGAATCGATCTGCTGCTCCATCTTGAGCATGTTCAACGTGGTGACACCCAGGATCTGGGTCTCGCCGCGCTGGAAGATCGCCGAGCCGTGGACGCGCGGAATGACCTGCACCTCGGCGTCGAGCGGTCGGATGTCGGCGAGGCCGCGTCCGTCGATGCGCACGCCGTCACGGAGGATGCGGCCACGGACAACCACCTTCGTGACGGACTTGTACGCGGCACCGACCTGGCCGTAGGCCTCGGCCGGGAGCTGGCCCGAGGCGATGCGCTCGGCGATCTGCTCCTTGACCTTCGCCTTCAGCGCGTCGTCGGCGTCCTGTCGCTCGACCTTGTCGGCGATCTGGTAGACGCGGACGAGCTCGTCATAGCTGAGCTCCGCGACGTTGTCGTAGGTCTCCTGCGCGTAGGGCAGGAACACCGGGTAGTCCTTGACCGGCTTCGCCGTCTCGGCCGCCAGCTTCGACTGCGCCTCGACGAGGGCGCGGAGGAAGGGCTTCGCCGCCTCGAGGCCCTGGGCGACGACGTCCTCGCTGGGCTTGGTCGCTCCCGCCTTGATGAGGTTCCAGGAGGACTCGGTGGCCTCGGCCTCGACCATCATGATGGCGACGTCGGAGGAGCCGTCCTGGTTGGTGACGACGCGGCCCGCGACCGTGAGATCGAAGACGGCGTTCTCGAGCTGCGAGGCCTTGGGGAACGCGACCCACTGGTCGTTGCCCGATCCGTCGGACATGAGCGCGAGACGCACGCCGGCGACGGGGCCGGAGAAGGGCAGGCCCGAGATCTGGGTCGAGGCGCTCGCGGCGTTGATCGCGAGGGCGTCGTAGAACTCGTCCGGCGCGATGCTGAGGACCGTGATGACGATCTGGACCTCGTTGCGCAGGCCATCGACGAACGACGGGCGCAGCGGCCGGTCGATCAGGCGGCAGACCAGGATCGCCTCGGTCGAGGGGCGGCCCTCGCGGCGGAAGAACGAGCCGGGGATCTTGCCGGCGGCGTAGGAGCGCTCCTCGACGTCGACGGTCAGCGGGAAGAAGTCGAAGTTGTCCTTCGGGTTCTTCGAGGCCGACGTGGCCGAGAGGAGCATGGTGTCCTCGTCGAGGTAGGCGGCGACGGCTCCCTGGGCCTGCTGCGCGAGGCGGCCGGTCTCGAAGCGGACGGTGCGGGTGCCGTACGAGCCGTTGTCGAGAACGGCTTCGGCGAATGTGATTTCAGGACCTTCCAAGAGGTCTGTCTCCTTAACGTCTGCAGCGGCGCCCCTTCTGGGCGCCGGCGTTCGTCGGAGCAGCGGTCCGGTCAGGAATCGAGACGATCCCACGGCAGGGCTTCGCGCCGAGCCGTCGTGTGGAGGGCGTTCCTGCTGGCCACCAGTAGAAAAGCTCCGGGCTGCCGCGACGGGTGTGCCGTGTGAGAACACCTGCCGTGGGGGCGACACTGTGCCGCCGTCCGGGACTCCACCACCGAGGACCAGCTTCCTGCCAGCCTGCTCCGTGGTTCGAACCCGGTGTCGACCGGCGGTCGCTTTCGGGTTCGGAACCGGTTCATGCTATCAGCAGCGGCGCGGTTCATCCATGAATCCGTCGCGGCGATCCGGGCCGGCCCGAGCGCGGGAGGAGACGTCAGCCATCGGTCTCGTGCATCAGCCACGGGTCTCGTGCATCAGCAGCTGGACGCGCAGCTGACCCTTCGCCGTCACGATCCGGGCCGGGATGCGCGGCGACCTCCCCGTCTCCGAGAGTCGGGCGAGGGCCGCGTCGACGACGTTCTCGAGACCACGAGGCACCTGACCGACGAGTCCGGAGGGGCGCTGGGCGGCGAAGAGGCGCACCGGCATCGGTGCGTCGACGCGCTCCTCCTCGAGGGTGCGGCGAGGGATGACGGCGGTGACCTCGTCCTCGCCGAGCGCCAGCACCCGGGCGATCTCCTCCTGGTGCGGTCGGGAGTCAGCGAGCACGAGGAGCGTGCTCCCCCGTCGGGACGTGGGGCGCAGCTCGTAGTCGTAGTCGTCGAGCGTGCCGGAGCCGCGGTCATCGGCGGGCAGGGGGTTCGCATCACCGCGACCGAACGAGAAGAGCTTCATGGCTCCATTGTGGAGCGCAGGAGCCTGCGCACGCTCCGGTCAGGCGGTGCAGCGCATCCGCGCGATGGCCGCCAGCGCCAGGAGCAGCACCACGGCGACGAAGCCGAGCAGACCGGGCACGGCGGGCAGGAGCGCGAGCGCGGCTCCGATCGCCAGAACCGGCACGGCGAGGCGCTGCGGGCGGTAGGCGGGCAGGATCTCGCGGCGCTCGACCGTCTCTGGTACGAGGGCGACCCCGATCAGGAGGACGAGGAACACGGCGTAGGGAGCAACCAGGGGCTCTCGCACGGTCCCGGCGAACACGCCTCCGTGAACGGGCCGCGAGCGAGCCGCCCATGCTGACGAGGGTCGAGACCGCGCGGGAGGTGCCCGGCCTCCCTCCGGACGGGCGATGGCGCGCAGATCCGAGAGGTGCGCGGTGGCCGTCGCGGTGAACGCGCCGACACCGAGCCCGGTCAGCAGGCGAGCGATCGGCAGCGGTTCAGGCGCTGACCGCGTTACTGGCGCAGCGCGCGGGAGTTCCGCAGTGAGCGGTGCCCGGGTGCGCCGCGACCGCTGGCCGAGAGGGCCGTCCCGGTCTAGCCTCCGAGCAGGAGGTGCGGCGATGGGCAGACGCGGCGTAGCGCTCCTCCTCGCTGCGGTGGCACTCGCGACCGCCGCTGCAGCGGGCGTGCACGGGGCGCTGAACGCCTCCGATGAGCCCCGCCGGGCGGCGCCCGCTCAGTGCGTCCAGGCACGGGAGTTGTTGGCCGCCTCGTCCGCTCTCGAGGGTGGTGCCGGAGTACCGGCCGGCCACCTCGTCGCCTGCGTCGACGAGGATCACCGCCGGCTGACGATCCACAACCGCACGCCGGTGGTCTGGAGCCTCGGCGACGCCTCCGTGCGTGGCGTGGCGAGCGGGACCGACGGAGTGACGGGGCTGCTGAGTCTGCACGCGTCGCAGTCCTCGTCCGGGCTGCTGCTCGCGCCGGACTCGGCCGCGTCCGTGTCGGCCGGGGACGGGTGGATCCGGCCGCGGCCGGACGATGCCTCCACGCGCCTCCAGCTCGCCCTCGCGTCCGTCGTGGCGGCGCAGGATCAGGCGATCGGCCCTTCAGCAGGACCCGACAGCATCATCCGGGGCGCCGCGCTGACCTGCGCGGTCGCGGTGGCGGAGTCGGGGACGAGCTGGGCGGTGACCTCGCCGTCGGCCCTCGCGGCCGCCGCGGCCGACCCGGTCTGCAGCCGCGATTGGGAGCGAGCGCAGCGCAGCGCGGCGGCCTGGAGGGTTGCGCTCCCCGCGCTCGCCGACGCGGTTGAGGCTCCCGGACGACGGGAGGCCGATGCGGCGCTAGAGCGGGCGGCGGCCGAGTGGTTCTCGGCGTCGAGCGGTTTCTCGTGGGGTGCCGTCGAGAGGCCCGCACCGCTGCCGTGAGGTGGAAACGCGGAACGGGCCGCCCTCCGCGAGGAGGACGGCCCGAACGGCTCAGAAGTTCGCGGTGTCATCGAGACCGCGCCCTGCTCCCGGAGGAACTAGCGGCGCAGACCGAGACGCTCGATCAGCGAGCGGTAGCGGTTGATGTCCACATCCGACAGGTAGCCGAGGAGTCGACGACGCTGACCCACGAGCAGAAGCAGGCCACGACGCGAGTGGTGGTCGTGCTTGTGCTCCTTGAGGTGCTCGGTGAGGTCTTTGATCCGCTTGGTCAGGACGGCCACCTGGACCTCGGGGGATCCGGTGTCACCGGGGTGGGTCGCGTACTCTTCGATGATCGCCTTCTTGACATCTCCTTCGAGTGCCATATATGGGATCCCCTCTCTCTCGTTGCGCGGTGCCCGGCGCCTGATGCGTGGGCTCTCTTGATCCGCGGCCGTCGAACGGCAACCGGACGAGCCTACCAGAGCAGGGGCAGGATCAGGCGCCGACAGGGGATCAGGCGCCGATCGCCCGGTTCCAGAGCACGACCAGCCACGGCGACACCAGCAGCTCCCAGTAGATGAGCACGATGGCGTTCAGGACGATGCCGATCCAGCCGACGATCGGGACGATCTTCTCGCGGCGGCGAGCGCGGATCGAGGAGACTCCGAGCAGGATCCCGGCGAGGAGGATCGAGTGCACGATCGCCGTGTAGAGGACGCCGATGAGCAGATCGCTGACCGCCTGGTCGCCGGGGTACGCACCGAGCGAGATGAGGGCGTACCACACGAAGAAGGAGAGCGGGACGGCAAGGATCGCCAGCACGATCGAGAGGATCGCAGGACCGTGTCGGCGCCACACGCTCCGCCCTCCGCCGGCCCGCGCAACGCCACGGCGCACGCCCGTCGTCCTCTCGGCACGTCGCGGACCCTCCTGGGCGGCGGTGCGGACCGAGCGTCGCGAGGGGGTGGATCCGGCCGCTCGCGGGGCAGGCGGAGCCTGGTACCCGGGCGCGCCGTCGGGTGACGTGCTCATGCCTCACACCCTAGGGGATGCGTGCTGGGCAGTCGGATCGGCGGCGCGGTGCCCCTCGGCCGGTGGCGGTGACCAGAACAGAACGGCTGACCAGGACTGTTCGCGCCGGAGCCACGACCGCATCCGCGACGTCTCGCCGCTGCACGACTCCCCTCGCGACCGCATGAGTGCGGGGCGGACGGGCGAGCGGGCACGGACTGGCGTGTGGGAGAGCCCGGGGCCCGGTCGACGTCCTCTCGTGCGACGGCGGGCCGGTTCTCGGAGGTCAGTCGCCCGAGGCCGCACCCGCACCGCCGCCGGCGGTGAGCTGCTCGTCCGAGACGGCACCGCTGTCGTCGTCGCGGCCCTCGACGCGGACCGGGCGGTAGACGTGGAAGCCGTCGTCGTCGGGCTCAAGCTCCCAGACGACCTCCACCTCCTCGCCGTCGATGTCGGCGACGCGGGTGAAGGAGCGCTGCGGGGAGCCGTCGATCATCTCGAGGCGGATGCTCTCCCGCTCCGCCCCGCTGTCGAGAATGGCCGTGTAGGTCGAATCGGTGTCCATGCCTCGACCGTAGGCACTGCCACGACGAAGTCACCACCCCTTGCGGCCCTCACCCGCACGCGTAGCGTCGCACCCATGACCGACACCGAGATCCCTCCCGCCGACTCCGACGACCGCGCCCAGATCATCGAGCTGGTGAAGAGCGCGCGGATCGGGCTGCTCACCACCGTCACCGGGACCGGGCAGCTCGTCAGCCGCCCGCTCGCCGCACAGGACATCGACTTCGACGGCGAGCTCTGGTTCTTCACGCAGGATCCCTCACCCAAGGTCGACGACATCCGCGCGAACCCGAGCGTGAACGTGGCGTTCGAGTCGAAGAAGGGCTACCTCTCGGTGGCCGGCTCGGCGACCGTCGTGCACGACCCCGCGAAAGTGGACGAGCTGTGGTCTCCCGCGGTCGCCGGCTGGTTCCCCGACGGCAAGGACGACCCGAGCGTCGCGCTGATCCGCGTCGAGGCCGAGACGGTGGAACTGTGGGCGAGCGACGAACCGCGCCCCGTGGTGCTGTTCGCGGTCCTCAAGGCCGCTGTCACAGGCGGCCGGCCCGACGTGGGCGAGAACCGCACCGTCTCCTTCGAGTGATCCTCCCCTCCGCGAGACGCCGCGTGTGACAGCCGCGCGGCGTGGTTCCGTTCCCACGCTGCGTCCCGCAGGCAGTGCCGTCAGGCTCCGCCGAAGCGCTCCGTGCGGACGCGCTCGGGGGCGTGGCCCTGGTCGACCAGGGCGGTGCGACCGCCTCGACGAACGACGTCGGGCCGCAGACATAGACGGTGGGCTCGAGCGAGGCCGGGAGCACGGCGGCCGCGAGCAGGTCCGGAGTAACGCGGCCGGCCGGGCGCGCCCCACCCGTCGGCGCCACCCGGGTGAACACGCGGTCCACTGTGACCCCGCCCGAGGCCGCCGAACGCTCGGCGAGCGCCGCCAGCTCCTCGCGGTAGTAGACGAACGCGGGCGAGCGCACGGAGTAGAGCAGCTGCATCCGCGCCGCGCTCCCGGCCCGCACGTGCTCGCGCGCCATCGCCATCAGCGGCACCACGCCGCTCCCGCCGGCGATGAGCTGGACCGGTTCGGTCTGCTCGGGGCGCCAGACGAACCAGCCGCCGACCGGCCCGCGGACCTCGAGCCGGTCACCCGGCTCCAGAGCGTCGACCAGGTACGGCGAGACCTCGCCGTCGTCGAGCCGCTCGATCGCCAGCTCGACCCGCTCGCCCTCGGCGGGCGCGCCGATCGAGTACGAGCGGCTCGCCTGATAGCCGTCGGGAGCGGTCAAGCGCACGTCGAGGTGCTGCCCGGCGAGGTGGCCGGGCCAGCCGGGAACGCGGAGCGAGAGCAGGCGCGCGGTGGGCGTGAGCGGAGTGACCGACTCGGCCACCGCCTCCGTCCAGATCACCAGTAGCGCTCCTCCTTCCACGGGTCCCCGTGCATGTGGTAGCCGTTCTGCTCCCAGAAGCCGGGCTCGTCGCCCGGCATCAGGCGCAGCGTCCTGACCCATTTGGCGCTCTTCCAAAAGTAAAGGTGCGGCACCAGAAGCCGTGCCGGGCCACCGTGCTCGGCGGCGAGCGGCTTCCCGTCGAACTCGGTCGCGACCCACGCCTTCCCGCCCCGGATCTCCGCGAGCGGGAGGTTGGTGGTGTAACCGCCGAAGCTCTGCGCCATCACGAAGCCGGCGTCGCTCTCAATGCCCTCGAGCAGGGTGTCGACCGAGACTCCTCGCCAGCTCGTGCCGAGCTTCGACCATCGCGTGACGCAGTGGATGTCGGTGTGCACGTCCTCGTGGGGCAGGGCGGCGAACTGCTCCCAGCTCCACCGTCGGACGCGGACGGACCGGCGTCGATCGAGAAGGCCCACTCGTGGATGTTCGGGGTCGACCCGACCGAGAGGACGGGGAAGCCGTTCTCGAGGTACTGACCCGGCGGGAGGTCCGGATTCGTCTCCCTCTTCCCGAAGAAACCCCGGGTGATGATGCCCATGTCCGCCCTCGTCCTCGGGGCTGCGCCCCGGCTCGCTGGATACCGCTCGTCGCGCTCACGCTACCGCCCGCCCGGCCGCCGCTACAGCATCGGGGCCGCTCCGGCGAGCCCGGGACGGTGTCGGAGGTCGGTGCCAGGATCGGGACATGAGACGAACCGTCGTGCCGCCGTACCTCCTCGTCCGCATCGCCCGCCTCGACGACCCGGCGTTCGCCAGGGCCGCGCGGGCCGCGAGCCGCTCCCTCGAGCAGGACGTGCCCTTCCGCCGCGTCCGGCCCGGCGAGCCCTCCCCCGACCGCGGTGCGCCGAC